>SFUB01000045.1 GCA_004561785.1 bacterium
TGTCATGGGCAATACGGGGCTTGTGCTTGAAGTCCTCGACATTGGATCCACCGAATTCGATGGTTGGTCGACCTTCGCTCCGGTTGTACCGGATGGGACCGCATCCAACGAGTTCACCGAAGGCATCATGATTTCCATCCAGGTGCTTGAGTACTGATATGAGAAGAACGTTCGCGTTTTCTCTTTCAGTCTTGGGTGTTTTAGCTCTTTGCGCTTGCGCCCCCCAAACCCCTCTAGAGAGTTCTTCTAGCGTTGACTCTACTTCTAAGCCTTCCTCCTCCGAATCCTCTTTGATTCCTTCTTCGAGCGAAGGGATGGGGTCGGAAACGGCCCCTTCTTCTCAGGAGGAATCCTCTTCGGAATCTTCTGAACCAGATCTTCCTTTGGATTTAACGGCGGAGAATTTATCCCTTCTTTTCAAAAAGATGAAGGAAACGAGGCGCTTCGTTTTCGGCTCCTCCGGTTCTAATTCGCTGACTTTTGCCCCCGATTATCTTGCTTCGCCCATTCAAGGCATTGGGTATATCGCCTTGAATAGCTACGACTCCGAGAAAACCCAGTCGGAGAAATTGCTTTATCAGTGCTCCTTCACGTTCACCGGGAAAGTCAATGTGACAACCCCATTGCTGAAGAAAACCCTTTTCGATCTGGTGGGCACCCCCTATACGGACTTTTCTGAATTCAATTATCTTTCTGGACTCCCTGACGCCTCGTTTTCCAAAGCCTCTTTCTTCGATGCGAAAGAAGATGGATATCTATTCTCAATTGATGAGGATTTAGTCACTGCTTTGGCGACGATGTGTGGATATGGCAAAGAAGCGGCAAACGGCTCTTTTTACCGCGCCAAAATCTCTTTGAACAAACACAACGCCGTCTCCTTTGTGCTTCAGGGCTTCAACGATGCTTTCAAACTCGTGGACACCGCCGCTTCCGGATCTTTTGCCGCGATTGGAACTGCATCCTGCGAACCGTTGGAGCAGTACTTGAAGGAAAATCCGGATTTGCCTTCAAAATCCTTGAGCCTTGCGGAGATTTCCTCTTTGTCCTTTGCTGACGATAATGACGTCGTCTCTTTGGATAACGAAAGCCATGCCACCTTAACCGACGGCAGCTCCGGCTTGATCGCAAAAGAAGAGATCAACCGCACGAAAGAGGCTTATGAGCGTTTCTTGATCGATCCGTCCACCGGGGACAAAACCGCGACCCTCGTCGAGAACGAAGAAGACGGGATTCCCTCTTACGTCGGGCTCAACGGCGATAACGAAGTGGTGAGGGAGAAATTTGAGAAATATTATTCGTTCGACAGTACCTTTCCCTTTATTTATTCCTTGCTAAGTTCGGATTTGAAGGCCTTCCGCGAAGTGGAATCCGGCCATTACCATTACTATGGTTGGCTCCATTCCTCGTTATTCTCCTCTGTGTCCTCGCTGAATGGGTCGAGAGGCATTTCTGCCCTGGATCTCTATGTTGAAAACGGTTCGTTCCAAAAAATCGTCTTCTCCTATCCTACCCAAACAGGGACCAATTCCTCCGGCTCTTCCTTCCTTTACGATCTTGAGATCGTCTCTTCTTTGGCTGAGGACCGTCCTCTTACTCCGGTGAAGCCTTATGAGAGCAAACCGTTCTCCGATGAGCTCGCCAAAGCTTTCAAGGCCTTTGATGGGAACCGCCCTTTCCAAGTCGTGGCCCAAGACGACCGGACTTCCCATTTTAAATACACTACCACTTATACCGGGGATGTCCTTCTTTTCAGAACGGATTACTTCACGGGTGCGGGGCCGAAGTCTTACACCCATGGCTACAAAAAGGTCGACGAGAACTCTTATCGCAGATTCCTCGTCGATCGAGAAGGCAATCTCCTCCCGAATGGCTTCGCCACCGCGGGGCAAGTAAAAGACGAGATTGGTTTTCATCTGTCCCCGAACGTCTTCAAGAAGAAAGCGGACGGTACGTTCGTCTTTGATTCTTACGTCCTGTCCGGGGCGAAAGACGGAATGATCCTCGGCACCCAGAAAAAGAACTTCTTACCTTCCACGTTCGCCATGAGCCTTTCTTTGGGAGGCGATGTCGCCTCCGCTTCCTATTCTTACAGCGATGGCCTCTTCTCTTCGGGATCGGAAACCTTAAGTTTCGCTTATGACGAAGACGTTGCCCTATCGGGCGATCTCGCCGCCTCCTTGGAGTCTTTGGCCGAATTCAAAGAGCCAACCTCTTGGGATGATGAGGGAAGCAGCTTCATGACCTATCTTCGTAAGTACTTCGGGGACGCGGCTAGCGAAATCCCTTATGTCTATGACCCGGATCTCTATAAGCTCTGGGATATCAGCGACTCGACGGCGGAACTTGAAATCTCCTCCAATTCCAACACCGCGGATGCCTCCGCCTTCTATGAGAGATATAAAGAGGCTTTGGTGAAGGAGGGCTTCGTCCTTCAGGAAACCCCGCCTGCCTCCTTGCCTGGCGCGACGGTTTACGTCAAAGGGGATATCTCTCTGCGAATCGCCGCAAGCCTCAAAGGCGGAATCTACTTTTGGAAGACCGGGGAATATAAATAGTCTCCAGACGAACCAAGCTCCTGGCAACAGGGGCTTTTTCCTTCGCGGAAAAACTTTTTAAAAATTAGCACTCAAGCCTTGACAGTGCCAAAAAGGGGACTATTCTATTGTTAGCACTTGGGAATGATGAGTGCTAAAAACAAACATCAGGAGGTTTGCGATTATGGAAAACAAAATGACTCGTTATAACGGAGGGTTCTTGGATCCCTTCTTCGACGCCCTGTTCGGCGATGAGGCCGAAAGCGAAGATTACGGCGTCCTGAATATGAAGACCGACATTACGGAAGAAGGCGAGAACTACGTGATTGCCATCGAGATGCCGGGAATGGACAAGAAGAACATCTCCCTCTCGTTGAAGGACAAGTATCTGACCGTCAAGGCCCAGGTCAACCGCGGCGAAGATCTCAAAAACAAACACGGGAATTTCCTCCATCGTGAGCGTTTCTCCGGCGTTGCCACTCGTTCTTACTACGTCGGCGAAGTCGAGGAGAAGGAAATCAAGGCCAGCTACAAAGACGGCGTCCTTGAAATCGTCTTCCCGAAAGAATCCGTCAAGAAAGTCCAACAGACCAGCACGATTGCCATTGAGTAAGGCCCCTTTCCCCTGATCTCAATTGCCCGTAAAGGAGAACTTAGCAGGGTTCTCCTTTTTTGTTTTCCCGTTCGGGAAGATAATAAGCCTATGAATAGAATCAGCGCCCATTTCGTGCTTTGCACCCGAGAGGAAATCGACCCAAAATTCCCAACCCCGAAGGAAATTGTCTTGCCTAGAAGAGGCACCCCCCGCTCGGCTGGATACGATTTTTATTGCCCTTACGACGTGGTCGTTCCCGCCCATGGAACCGCCTTCATCCCCACGTGGGTGAAATGTTTGGACATGCCGGAAGACAAAGTTCTGAAGATCTTCGTCCGCTCATCCTTGGGCATCAAGAAAGGTCTTTGTTTAAGCAACGGCACCGGCATCATCGACAGCGATTACGTTTGGTGCATCGGGATAAGTCTTTATAACCGGACCGAGGAAGACGTTTCCATTGCTTCCGGCGAGCGCTTTGCCCAAGGCGTTTTCGAAGACTATTTCATCGCCGATGACGACGAGCCCATCGAGACGAGCCGAACGGGTGGATTTGGTTCCACCGGCAAGAGGTGAGGCTCTGGGAAGAGGAAGGCTTTTCCTGTTTTTTCCGTTTTTCCAAGGCTCTTTCCGCAATTTGAAAAATCGTTGAGCATTTTCCTTTATTTTTTGCCCTCCTAGATTACAATAAACCCCGCACGATGAGTCGGCGAAGCCGGCTCGATCTTGTCCCTAAGGAGGAGTTTAGACATGGACCTTAATTTTTCTTTTGCCTCGATGAGAGTCATCAAAAAGAATGGGAAGGAAGAGGGCTTCGATCCGGCCAAAATCGAGAAAGCCGTCCAATCCTCCAAAGCCAGGCTTGATTCGAAATTTAACCCCGATCAGATTCAGACCATCGTTTCCAAGGTCAAAGAGCAGATTGCCGCGGCAGGGGAGGAGAAAATCCCCGTGGCGACCATTCATATTTATGTTGAAAATGCCTTGGACGAAGTCGATCCCGCCACGGCGGCGCAGTACCGGAGCTGGCGGAACTACAAGGCGGACATGCAAGCCATCTCCGCGGATGCCTTGGCGACGGCTTCTTCTTTGAGCTATCACGCCGACCACAGCAACGCCAACAGCGATTCCGAACTCATCTCCACCAAACGCTCGCTGAAATACAAAGCCTTCTCCAAAGGCGTCTACAAACGTTTCTTCTTGACCCCCTCGGAGCGCCAAGCCGTCGAGGATGGCTATTTCTATGTTCACGACATCTCCGATCGACTCGACACGATGAACTGCTGCCTATGCGATATGGGCTCCGTTCTCCAAGGCGGGTTCGACATGGAAAACATGCATTACACCGAGCCTACCAGCGTGAGCGCCGCGATCAACGTCATGTGCGACGTCATGCAGATGGCCGGCTCCCAACAATACGGCGGATTCACCGTCCCCGAAGTCGACACGATCCTCGCTCCTTACGCAGAGAAATCCTTCCGCAAATACATGGCGGAATACGCTTCTTTGATGGAGGAGATCAACGCTCCAGTCGATCAAGCCAAAGCCGAGAAATATGCTTATTCGCGCCTTGACCGCGATTTGGAGCAGGGCTTCCAAGCTCTTGAATATAACCTCAATACCGTCGCTTCGAGCCGCGGCGATTTCATCTTCACGACCTTCACTTTCGGCTTGGATCCTCGTCCCATGGCCAAAAGGATCTCTTCGACGATCCTCCGCGTCCGCGGAAACGGGGAAGGCGCCAAAGGCCATAAGGTCCCGGCCGTTTTCCCGAAACTCGTCTTCCTCTATGACGAAGAGAAACACGGCAAAGGAGGGGTGCTGGAAGACCTTTATAAGCAGGCCGTCATCTGCTCCTCCAAGGCCCAATACCCGGATTATCTATCCTTGACCGGGGAAGGCTATGTCGCCTCGGTTTACAAGAAATACAAAAACGGCGTCATGCGTTGGTACCTTGGCGACGATAACCTCGTGAAAGAGGACCCGAACTGGCATGATGATGTCATCTCCCCCATGGGTTGCCGCGCTTATTTGTCCCTTTATTACCGCAAAGGCGGATTCCACCCCGCCGACGAGAACGATCTCCCCGTCTTCACCGGACGTTGGAACGGTGGGGCAATTTCACTCAATCTCCCCATGATTCTCCGCAAATCCCAGTTGGAAAAGCTGCCGTTCTACGAATTGCTCGACCATTATCTCGAGATGATCCGCGGGATTCATAAACGCACTTATGAATACCTTGCCAAAATCAAGGCGAGCTGCAATCCCTTGATGTTCACGCAAGGTGGCTTCTACAAAGGGCACCTCCAGCCCGATGACGAGATCCGCCCGCTTTTGGATTACGTTACCTTCTCCTTCGGCTTCACCGCCCTCAACGAAACCCAAATGCTTTACAACGGGAAGTATTTGGACGAAGACAACGATTTCGCCTATGAGGTTTTGAAGCACATCAACGATTTCTCCAACGCCCACAAAGAGCAAGACCACATCCTCTGGGCGATCTACGGGACCCCGGCCGAATCCCTTTGCTACACCCAACGTGACCAATTTGTCCGGAAATATGGAATCGTGAACACGGTCGGAGATCATCAGTATTTCTCCAATTCCTTCCACAACCCCGTTTGGGTGGACATCGACCACTTCGAGAAAATGGACCGTGAATCGAGCTTCTTCCACATCGCTAATGGAGGCCATATCTGCTATACCCGCATTCCGACGGGGAAAAACCTCGAGGCCATCGACCAAGAGATCAAATACGCGATGAAGCTAGGCCTGTATTTTGGCGTCAACATCGCGAAGAGCTACTGCAACGACTGCGGGGAACAATGGGACGACGACAAACTCGACGAATGCCCGCATTGCCATTCTTCGAACATCACTTCCATCTCCCGCGTATGCGGATATCTCGGTTTCACCCGCCAGGCGAGCAACAACCCCAGGCAGAAATCCCGCATCGCCGACAAAAAGCTGACCGAAATCAAAGAAAGGAAGGCCATGTGATGAACATCGTCCGAATCGATCCTCTTGATTTCAATAACGGCCAGGGACTTCGCTGCGTCGTGTGGGTGGCCGGGTGCAACCACCATTGCCCGGGCTGCCAAAACAAAGAGGCTCAGGATCCTTCCTTCGGCAAGCCGATGGGGCAGTGGGCATATGATGAAATCGACAAAGCCCTTTCCAATCCCCATTGCGTCGGAGTGACTTTCTCCGGCGGTGAAGCGACTTATCCAGACAATCGAGAAGAGTGCCTCAGCATCATCCGCCACATCAAAGAGAAATTCCCCGCAAAAACCATTTGGATTTGGACTGGGTACCTTTATGAAGAAATAAAGGATGTCCCCTTCATGGAATACGTGGATGTCTGCGTGGATGGTCCTTATGTCGCTAGTTTGAACATTGGCTTCAACCGCCTTCGCTACCGTGGATCTTCCAATCAAAGGGTAATCGACGTCAAGAAAAGCAGAGCCTCCGGAAAGGTGGTCCTCTTCGTGGATTTCGATGGCCTAACCAGCGAGTCTTTCTGAACTCAAAGATCCTTTAAGGATTCCACCCCTTGGAAAAGAATGGTCTTCCAACCAAGTTTTTTCGGTTCGACCAAATTCTTTGGATTGTCATCGATCATCGTGAAAGTCGAATATTCCTCGCCTTGATCGTTTTGCACGTATTCGTATATGTCGCGATTGGGCTTCGCCATTCCGATGGCGGAGCTGACGTAGATCTTCTTGAACAAGGAATCGTTCCCGCTTTTCCGGAACTCTTCTTCCACGAAACCCTGTGGGGCATTAGAAAGCAAAACGAGGTCGTAGTGCCTTTTCAATTCCTTAAGGCGTTTGACGGTCTCTTCTTTCGGCTTCACAAAGGAAAGCCATAGTTCCTTCAAATGCTGTTTCGTGGTCCCTAACTCTTTTGCCCATTTCTCCAAGAGCTCATCCAAAGTGAGAAGCCCCAAGTCCGCGGAGGGGCAATCCCGTTCCTTGAGGCGATCCGCTTCTTCCGGCGGGAGGAACTCCCTGGTTACGAAGGGGGCCACTTCGTTATAGACAACCCCGAAGCAATCAAAAACGAGAAGGTTCTTTTTCATAGCGATTTCATTGTACCTTTCCGGGCCCATTTTGACAGGAATCCGATTTTGCCGATTTCCCATTTTACGGAATTGTTTTATAAAATAAGGATGGAGGCAAAATAGTATGGAAGAGTTTGAAGTGACGCTGGAAGACGGATCTTTGATGAAAGGCTATTTTTGGAAAGCCGAGAACGCGAAGAAGAATTTCGTCTTCATTACGGGCATGAATGAGCATGTTTCCCGTTATGATGGGATGTTTCGATATTTCAATTCTCTGGGGATCAACGTCTGGGGACTTGATGCGATCGGGCAGGGGAGGAACGTTTCCTCCGTCGAAGAGCAAGAACTTTGGCCGGAAGGGGCTTTCTCCAAAAACGTCGAGGGAATCCACAAAGCTATTCTTCTCGCCAAGGAGAACGGCCTTCCGACGGTCCAAGGGGGCCATTCCATGGGATCGTTCCTGACCCAGGGACGCTTGGAAGCCCATCCTCTCGATACGGAGAAAACCATATTGATCGGCACGAATGGGGGCCAGCCCTGTCTCATGAAGATGGGGTATTTCCTCTCGAAGATCCTCGTCCATAAATCCAATTGGGACAAACCCTGCCCGATACTTGATAAATTGAGCCTCGGCGGCTATTCAAAAGCGGTAAAAGACCGCAAGACGGACTTAGACTGGCTCTCTTACGACGAAGACAATCTGAAAGCCTATAACGACGACCCCTATTGCGGCCATCAGAATTCCGGTGGCTTCTGGAGAGAGTTCCTTCGGGGCATGTCTCAGATCTGGACGAAGAAAAACCTCGCAAAGATCGCCAAAGGCGAAAGAGTCTATATCACGGCCGGAATGGAAGACCCCGTCGGCCAGAACGGGAAGGGGCCGAAGTGGCTGGCGGACAAATACAAAGAGCTCGGTTTAAAAGACGTTGAACTGAAGCTCTATCCTAAGATGAGGCACGAGATCCACAACGAAACCGACAAACAGACGGTATGGGAGGATCTCGGAAAAGCGATTCTGAAATAAGCGGAGGCCACTCCGCTTATTTCTTTTTCGCCGAACGTTCGTTGATTTTCCTAAAGGCGAATAGAAGGGCAGGATACAATAGCAGGAACCCCAGCGCGACGCCGATGAAAACATAAACGGGGTATCCGGTCCATTCGCAGGATTTGGCGACGAAATAGAAGACGAGGGCCTGAATCAGAGAAAGCGCGGGGGGAAAAAGGTTGATGATTGCCAAACAATAATTTGGGAGATAATCGGAATCACAGTCTATGTAACTGGTTGGAAGGGCGGTCATCGCGAGGAAAAAAACCTGAAGAATCAAATAGAGAGTGAAATAAACGGGGCTTCTGGACTCGCTGAACCAAAAGAAGAGATAGGGACATATGGCGGAAAGCGTGAAGAAAACCACAACGAAGCCAAGATTGAGCAAAACGTTCTTCTTCACCTCGGGAGTGATTGGCTTCTTCACCGACTTTTTTGGTTTTTGCTTTCTCGTCGGAGCCGCTTTCTTCCCTTTGCGCTCTTCATAGAAGCGGGGCTTCTTGCCATCGGGGACGGGATTCTTGGCGGGCTCTTCCTTCTCTATGGCGGGAATGTCCTCCGGGTCGGCGTTTTGGAGGCCAACGAGTTCTTTGAAGAACGCTTGGCTCGCTTCGCCTAAGGTCGCGCCTTGCTCTTCGGTAATTTCGTTCCAGCTTTCGGAATCGGCTTGCCCGTCGATTTCCGGAAGGGCGAAATCCAAGCAGGGGGGCAAGGAGAAAAGCAAAGGATATTCCGGGAAAGCGGATTTCAAAGCGTCCAAGACCACCGCGGCCTCGCCGCAGCGCTCCAGATCCAAATAGACGAAGGGGGCGCCGGATCGCACTTCTTGGAAAACGGCATAAAGCACTTTCTGAATCAGGAGTTCTTGATCTATCCGCAGGAAATGTTTCTCTTTGTACTTGGATATGATTTGAGCGACTTGAACGGAATTTGCAGGGATTTTATTGGCTTTTTTATGTAAGAAACGGACTTCTCCTCCTTCTATGGAGAGGACGCTTCCCGGATCGCCGCCAAGAATCTCTTGGCCGTTGAGGATCGCAGACCCCTCAAAACGGCCCTCACCCAAAAGGATTTCCTTAAGGCATTGGGGAACGCGGGCGAAACCTTCCTCTCGGCCAACAAGGGCATGTTTTTGAGGATCATCCCCGTCTTTATGGCAGAAAACGAGATAGGAAATCATGCGTGTTCATTATCCGTTTTTCTGGAGCGATTTGGTAGGCTTCATTTTTCCTTTGCTGCTCATTTGCTGTTTTTCGCGAATGAGACGATTCCCCTTCATTTCGGCCCTCAAGCGATTATTATTACTCATACATCTCAGGAGCGTTCTTTTATGAAAGGCATTATTCTCGGGGGCGGGAACGGCTCTCGCCTCTATCCCCTCACTTCCGTCACCAACAAATTGCTGATTCCCGTGTACGACAAGCCGCTCGTTTTCTATCCCTTGGCGACTTTGATGGAAGCCGGGATCGATGACGTCATGATTATTTCCAACGCGCGCGACCAAGAACGGTTTAAGATGCTTTTTGGCGACGGGAGCGCTTTCGGAATCCATGTATCCTACGGCGTTCAGGAGGTTCCGACTGGAATTGTCTCCGCTTTCTTAATTGGCGAGGGCTTCATCGGCAAGGAACCCTGCGCTCTGATTTTAGGGGACAACGTTTTCCACGGAGATCGGTTCAACGCCTCTTTGCCTTCCTCCCTCGAAAGGGCAAAACAGGGGGTGGCGACGCTTTATGGCTATGAAGTGAGTGATCCCCAACGTTTTGGAATCGTTGAGCTCGATAAAGACAACAACGCTTTGTCGATCGAGGAAAAGCCAAAGAACCCGAAATCGAATTTCGCGGTGACCGGTTTGTATTTTTATCCCTCGGATGTTGTTGAAAAAGCAAAACAGGTGAAACCGAGCGCCCGCGGCGAATACGAAATCACCGACTTGAACAACCTCTATCTACAAGAGGGCAGAGTAAAAGTCGAAAAGATGGGCAAAGAGACCCTTTGGCTCGACGCGGGAACCTTCGATTCCCTGCTTGATGCCTCATCCTCAGTCAAAGAAGCGGAGAAGCGGGGGCCGGTCGCCTATCCCGAGCTGATCGCTTACCGCAAGGGCTGGCTTTCCAAAGAAAAGGCCATGGAACGCGGGAGACTCATGGAAAAGAACAGCTACGGAGCGACGATCCTTTCTGAATTGAAACGATAAAATATTGGCAGAATGCCGTTTTTTCCTTTGGGAAAGGCGTTTAGCCAAAAATGCGCCAATTTTGGTGCCAATATCAGGATTTGATTGCCTTACCTTCTAAAATGAGACTGTTGGTCATTGGAGGTTAAGGTATGGGAAAACAAAAGAAATCGATCGGGATCCTGATTCTCCTTGATGAGCTTTTCACCAAGAAGATTCTGTC
>SFUB01000046.1 GCA_004561785.1 bacterium
TCATCCGCAGCCACCGAAGTTTTTCCTTTTTGAATTCGTTTTCCGGTTCTTTCTGGAGGAAAGGCCTAATGTGAAGAGGGCCCACATGGGGATTTCGAATGAAATCCATGGCGACGATTTTTCTTGCCCAAACGGCGATTTGGTATCTAGAGACAAGAAAGCCCGAATCCAAATCCCCATGGTAAAGACAAGTTGCGGCCTCCAGTTCTGCATGATTTCCGCGAAAGAGGCATAGATCCAAGCAATCCTGAAGGAAATCGCGGTTCTCATTCACTTCGCGATTGAAATCCTTAATCCGATTGCTCAATCGGAAAAGCGTTTCCTCATAGCTCCATTTTTTGCCACCCGTGCCATCGGTTGTTCCATCTCGGTATAGGTATAGAAGCAAGGTATCTAGGCTTGCCTCGCTTATTCTCCAGCGCCTCAGGTAGTCCACGAACTTATCGTTCGGGGAGGAATGAACGATGTCTCCATTCACGGATTTAAGGGAGATCTCCGCCCTGCCAACTTCTGAAAAAAGGCTGACATCACTTTTGCCCCGAGGGTCTGCCTTTTGAGCCAGCAACATCGATGCATCCTCAAGGGTTGGGAAGATTGTATGGACAAGACCCTTTAGATGTGGCGATAGATCGATCGGTTTTTTGCCGTTAAGGGCTGTCACGAAAGAGGATTCGAAGTCTAGGCCCCGTTGGCCAATTGGTTTACGCGTATAGAAGCTCATAAGCACCTCCATCTATCTCTAAAGGAGGATTGCGAGAAGCTCCGAATCACGAAGAAAATTGGTTTGAAAAAGCTCCTTTACGTGAAGAAGACACACGGAACGATGGAACGTAAATCGGGCGCTGGAAATGACGGTGGAGGCTGTTCGAGAAGCAGGCTTGCCTGCGTCCGCCTGGCCACGACGAAGAAAAAAGCGCCGAAGCGCTTCTTTTTCGAGTTGGTGGCCCAGGGCGGGGTCGAACCGCCGACACCGGCATTTTCAGTGCCGTGCTCTACCAGCTGAGCTACCGGGCCAAGCATAGCGTGGGCCGGCTCAGCTAAGAGCACGGCACTGAACGCTACTATTTCTCGAATTGGCGGACCATACGAGATTCGAACTCGTGATCTTCTCCGTGACAGGGAGACATGTTAGGCCGCTACACCAATGGTCCGTCCTGCGCTTTCGCGCGATAGATATTATTAATAAAAACCAGACCGATTTCAACCACTAAAATCAAGTTTTCTCAGAAAAATGGCTGAAGGGGCGAAAGACTTCCCGGTTTCTTGAGTGTTCAAAGAAAAAGGGCCGAAGGACTCGGCCCTAGTTTCTTAATAATTCACGACGGAGAGTTCGAAATAGGATTGCGGATGGTTGCAGACGGGGCATACCTTCGGGGCAAATTTGCCAACGATGATGTGCCCGCAGTTGCGGCATTTCCAAACCGCCACGTCCTTGGAGACGAAGACGACTCCGCCTTTGACGTTCTCAAGGAGCTTTTTGTAGCGTTCCTCGTGATGTTTTTCGATGGCCGCGACCATGCGGAACTTGGCAGCGATTTCTTTAAAGCCTTCTTCCTCGGCGACTTTGGCGAACTCGGGATACATGGTGTTCCATTCATAGGATTCGCCTTCGGCCGCTTCCTGAAGGTTTTCTTCGGTGGATTTGATGTCGCCGCCTTCTAGGTATTTGAACCAAAGCTTGGCGTGCTCCTTTTCGTTGTCGGCGGTCTCTAAGAACAAAGCAGCGATTTGCTCATAGCCTTCTTTTTTCGCTTTGGAGGCGAAGTAGGTGTATTTATTTCTGGCTTGCGACTCACCAGCGAAGGCTTCCAGAAGGCACTTCTCGGTTTTCGATCCTTTTAATTCCATTTGGATACTCCTTTGCAGGCCATTTATATAACAAAGATTTTAGCCCTTGTCAACGGATGCTTGCTTTTCAAAACCTCGTTTACAAACGAGAGATGAATTTTTAAGGCGTTACAATTGAAGCGCCCAAAGAAATAGGATGGGCAATCAAATGGCCTTTCTACGGCGGCGTCGCCAAAGACGGGTTCAGGGGATCGGGGGCAAGAAGCTCGAATGCGGCGGGGAGTTCACGGCCTTGAGGAGCACGATCTTCGATTCCAAGAAGATGCCCTTCTGCGAACGGATAGAGTTCCCGCTCCATTTGTTCGAATTCCATTCGCTGAAGGCGCCCGCCTCCGATGGCAGAAACGCGGAAACCAACGGCCGCTACTGGCTTTCCAAGGTCTTCGCTGCGCCGGAATCCGAGAAGGAATCGGCCAAAAGGGGCTCGGGCGATAAAGCCATTCTCAAGGCATACGGAAAGCGAATCGCCGAATGCTCGACCTTGGTCCACGACGGCGAAAATGGCCACAACGCCGTCATCGACGCCTCGCCCTCAAAAGCGAGGTCCACACAAGCGCTGAAACCCGCGAAATAAAGGACGAAGACAGCCTTTTGGACGCGATAAACGACCTCCACGACAAAATGGAGAAGTTCATGCGGGCCCATTCCGGCTACGATCGAGCGCGCCTTCAGGACCGGATGAATCTCTTTTGGCTGTTGACGAACGAACCAAGGGACAAAATGGATAACGTGAAATGGTTCCTGGAGATGGCGTTTTCCAAGAAAACCCGAATAAAATACCGCGACAGATTCGGGAAAATCGAGAAATAATCGGATTTATTCATCCCTCGTTTGCAAATGAGGTTTTTGCTTTTCTCTCGGGAGGTAGGCGATGTATTCTTCATTCTCCTCCTCAGCTGAGTAGTCGAGCATGAATTCGTATACCGCGTCCCGGAGCTGTTTCTTCCTCTCCGGGATGGATTTTTTCATGTCCGGATAGATGGGCCTAGATAGGTGAATGGTCATCTTAGGCTTGCGGTGATTAGGGAATAGAAGGGGTTTGCGGTAGGTCGTGCAGAAGGCGATGACGGGCGCCCCCAGGGTCGCGGGATAGATGAAGCTATCGTCTGGGAAAGGGCGGATGTGGGTTGAATAAGGCCATATGTGGCGTTCGGGATAGACCGCGATGGCTCTTTTTTGGGCATAACGGCAACGGACAGCCTCTTCAAAGGCTTCCTTGTGTTCCATGTCCGGGATCGGAAGGCAGCCTAGCATCATCACAAGCGTCCTCACAAAAGGAATAGAAATGGCATCGCTATCAGCCATGACGTAGGTCCTTTTGGGATTGGCGAGGAAGCATTGGGTGAGCCAGCCGTCAGCGATCTGGGTGTGGTTTCCATAATAGAAGACCCCGCGACGGAAGAGGGCCCTGGTATTGCGTTTTCCCTTCACTTTGACTCCATAGCCGATTTTCCCAACGAGCCAAAGGACGGGGAATGCGACGAAGTAATAAAGGAAAAAGGAAAGGGCGCTGAAAAGGAAATTGTGCTTATGGAGATATTTGAAGTGTTTCGGGAAGGGCTTCTTCTTGATGCTGGTTCCCGCGAAATCGTCGTTGAGGGGGTCGTCGTAGTAGACGACTTTGGGTTTTCTGTTCATAGCCGCTCTATTCTAAGGTGTTTGAAAAATGGTGGCAATCTGAACGGCGTTTGCTAAGGTTAGGAAAAACGCTTTGAAAACGAAAAAGGAGGGACAAATCAGCGTTCCCAAATTAAAAATTGCGCCACATTGGAAGAGGGGATCCGTTGCCTTTACGAAGCGTTCAACGAATTCTCCGCTTCCCACTAGGAGCTGTTTCCCCATTTCACCCGATTGGCAGCACCGCCTATTGCCTTTCCTACAAGAGCTTCGTTGAAGAAGGCGCGGAGCTTTTGAGGTTCCTAGCGGAGAAATTTGGGATCCACGACGGAGAAAAAGACTGCGAAATGGTCGCTGGTCTTTCTCCTATGCGATCCACTGCCCCGCCGTGCCTAGCGAAGAGATCGAGGCAGCCGTGAAGAAGCTGCTCTGATTCGCTTATTGTTTCTTTAGGTTTTCACGTTATAAAAAGCCCTCTTTCGAGGGCTGATTGACTTGGTTGCGGGGGATGGCTTCGATCCACCGACCTCCAGGTTATGGGCCTGGCGAGCTACCGGACTGCTCTACCCCGCGATGTCTGCCGATTTCGGCAAGAGATAATTTAGGCTTTCTTCTCTTCTGTGTCAACGTTTTTTTGAAATCGGTAGACCCTTCCCCCAAAATCGAGAATGACGGCGAGGGCTTCATGCAATCCGGTGCCGTTCCATTCCTGGGGAAAGGGAAGGGCGCCGCTTGAAAGGGCAAGGCCGGATACGGTCCCCGAGAATTTCTCGGAATCAAGGCCTTTGTATTGAGAAAGAAGATTCACCAAAGCCCCTTCTTCTTTGAGGTGGATTGGCGAGACTTGATTGACGAGTCCGCCGAAACGATGGAAATCGATGGTTTCCGGCCGCACCGAAAAGGCATATTCCGCATTTTCGTCGGCGTGGACAGCAGGGAATTTGCGGTATCCTGCGTTCGGCTGTTGCAAGAGGCGGACGAAGCTCACATAAATCTCGTCCTTCCCTTCCATTTCCTGGAAGAGGACCCCGTCGCAAGAGAAATCCTCAAGGAGGCGGTAAGTTCCAAATTGGAAGGTCTTCCTCCCTTTTTTGTAGTAAGCGATCTCCCCCGCGATTTCTTTCTCTTCCAAAGGGCTTAGGGCGTTGAGGTCCATTTCATATCCGAGAACCCCAAAGCAAGCGACGTCGAATTTGGTGCCGAAACTCGTTTTCCTGAGGGTCTGATGGGACGTTTTCGCAGAAACGTGGTTGGACATGAGGCAAGGAGGGTACCCTTTGATCATGCCTTTTTGGATGAAAGCCCTGGACAAGGAATCGGTGTTGTCGCTGACCCAGCCCGTGTCGAAGAAGGAAAACATCCCTAGATCGTTCCGGCTGCCTCCGGAGGCGCAGTTTTCCATCCAAAGGTCCGGGAATTGCTCCCTCAGTTTCTTTAAGAGGGCATAAAGGGAGAGGATGTAGTCGTGGGCGAATCTGCCTTCGCTGGGCAAGACGTCGGAGAAGTTCCGGTTGTAGTCCCACTTAATGAAGTCGACCCCGTCTTTGGAAAGGATGGAGGAGAGGCTTCGGTAGACGTAATCGGAGACTTCGGGTTTGGTGAGATCGAGGATCAGCTGATTGCGGCCCAAGGAAGGCTTCAGGCCGTCGATTTGTATCGCCCAATCGGGGTGGGCCCGATAAAGGTCGCTGTCGGGGGAAATGGCCTCAGGCTCGAACCAAAGACCGAATTTCATGCCGTGTCTATGGACGTAATCAGAAAGCCCTTTGATCAGGTGGGGCAGTTTCTTTTTGCAAATCTCATAATCGCCCAGGGAGCAATGGTCATTATCGCGCTTCCCAAACCAGCCGTCATCGAGGACGAAAAGCTCGATGCCGAGTTTGGCGGCTTTCTTTACTAAGGCATGGAGTTTGGCCTCGTTGAAATCGAAGTAGGTGCCTTCCCAGTTATTGAAGACGATGGGCCTTTCCGCGTTCTCGTGGGAGGCAGGCAAAACGCAGCGCCGGACGAAGGAATGGAAGGAGGCGGTCATCTCCGTTTCGTCTTTTCCATAGCCAAGGACGGCCAAAGGAGAATCGAAAGGCTGATCTTTGGTCAAGGGATAGGCGAAAGAGGAGGAATCGATCCCGTTCAGAATCCGGGTGAATCCCATGGGATTCTTCTCGAGGATTTCCTCGTGATTCCCCGAATAGACGAGGTTGAATCCGAAGCATTCTCCGGAAGATGAGGATAGATAAAAGAAGGGATTGCGGAGGTCCCCGGAGGATCCGGTGGCGCTAGAGGAAAGGAGGGTCGAAGACGTCACGGGGCAGATTTCCTCATGGAATTCGTCGATCCACCCCCCGCGATAGGCATGGAGAGCGAGGTTTTGCTTGAGGAGGGAAAGGCAGCAGGAAGAGAGGCGGCGCAGATAGGTTTTTCCCGCACGATGGCTGATGATCCTGGAGTAGCGGCCGATGACGTTCTCGTTCCGGTAGGTCAGATAATGAAGTTCCAATTCCAAATGATTGGCGTTGTCCTCCAAGAACAAAACGAGCTCTTGCTCGGCGTTCCTAGGGTTTGGATATCCAGGGATGGCTTCAGGGGTTTGGATGCGGCTATCTTTAAAGACGAAATCAAGGGGGAGGAGGCCTTCCCCTTCTAAGATAACCGACGGGGTGGAGAAATCGCCTTTTCCGCGCGTGGAGACTTCCAAAGGGAGGCAAGGCAAGGCGATTTCAGGGTGTTCTTGATCATAGACGACCGTCCTTCCCGGAACTAAACGAGGGGAGAAAACCAAGGAGGAAAGGTCTCCGGAAAGGGGCCCTCCGAAGTGGGAGCAGATGGGCTTCCCAATGGGGGAAATGGAAACGAAATAAGAGCAGCGGGCCGTCCTTAAATGATAGGCGTTTTCTTTTTTCTCGATCATGGGTTAAGTCTATCACGTTTTCCTTGTAGGAAAGAGAAGGGAAACGGGGATAAAATAGAAGCAACATGGCAAAAGTTCAGCATATCAACTACGGATGGAATTTCATCGAAGGCTATGAGGAGAAATATCTTGACGCCTTCCCGGAAGGGGGATGCGAGGTCGATCTCCCCCACACGGTCCGGAAGTTGCCCTACCACTATTTCGACGAAACTTCCTACCAAGGACTTTTCACCTATGAGAAGACCTTCGACGACGAGAATCCCTCCTTGCCGGTGAAAATCCTCCATTTCGATGGGGTGATGCTTCAGATGCAGGTTTACCTAAACGGCATGAACCTCGGCCATTTCGTCTCCGGGTATCTGCCCGTGGACATCGACGTGAGCAAGCTTCTTGTGGAGAAAGGAAACCGCCTGACCGTCGTGGTAGATACCCGCGAGGACAAAGGAATCCCTCCTTTTGGGGAGGCGGTAGATTATCTGACGTTCGGCGGAATTTACCGCAAAGTCTGCATATATGCACACCCCGCTTCTTATATTTCTTCTTTGTTGATCACCGCGGACATGGATGGGCATCTTGAGGTCAAGACGACGCTAGTGAATCCCAATCCCGAACTCAAGGTCTCCCACATCCTTTATCGCGATGGGATCGTCGAGGCTGAGTTCCTCGGCGAGGTCCTTGATTTGGCCTCGCCGCGCCTATGGACCTTGGAGGATCCCTATCTTTACACCCTAAAGACCATCTATGGAGATGACGAGAGGGAGGACAAAGTCGGGTTCCGCAACGCGATTTTCACCCCCGAGGGTTTCTTCCTCAACCGCGTGAAGACGAAGATCGTCGGGCTCAACCGCCACCAGACCTATCCCTATTTTGGAGCCGCCGCCCCCGCTTCTTTGCAGGAAGACGACGCGAACATCCTCAAATTCGGCTTGGGGGCAAACTTGGTCCGGACCTCCCATTATAGCGATGACGAATCCTTCTTGGATCAATGCGACCGCATCGGTCTATTGCTCATCGACGAGGTCCCGGGCTGGCAGCATATCTCCTCCGACCGGAAATGGAGGACCCATCTCCGCGACTTTGCCTATCGCATGCTCCTAAAAGAGAGGAACCATCCTTGCTTGGTCGGATATGGGCTTCGCATCGACGAATCCCCGGATGACCATGAGTTATATTCCACGCTTCAGCAGGTGAAACGCGAACTAGACCCACACCGCCAATCCCTCGGGGTCCGGAATTTCAAGAATTCCGAACTCCTCGAGGACGTCTACGGGTACAACGACTTCCTTTGCCACGACCTTTCGCAGGGTTTGGACAATCCGAAAAGTTACGTCAAAGGCAAGCATCCGGTTCTGGTGACTGAGAACAATGGGCACATGTTCCCCACGAAATCCACCGATCCGCAGCCAAGGCGTTTGGAGCAAGCCCTCCGCCACGCCAGGGTCTTGGACGATTCTTTCTCTTATCCCGATCTCTGCGGCACCGTCGCTTGGTGCGCCTTCGACTACAATACCCACAAAGATTTTGGAGACGGGGACAGGATTTGCTACCACGGCTTAGCCGATATCTTCCGTTTGCCAAAGCACGCCGCCTATTTGTATGCATCCCAGTCTTTGAAGGACGTCTTTTACGTCGCGACGAGCTTAGACGTTGGACAAGAAGAGGCGACCCACGTCGTCCCTCCCGTCGTCTTCACGGATGCCGATTACGTGGAGGTCTATCACGGCGATTCCTTCGTCGGGCGTTTCTATCCCGATCGTGAGAGTTTCCCCCATCTTCCCCATCCCCCCATCGTGATTTCCGACCTGTTCGGGAAATCCTTGATGAGCCTAGGATTCTCCGAGAAGGAATCGATCCTCTTGGGCGCGCCGCTTATGAAGATCGCTTCCGGTTCCAGCGTGGTTTCGACCAAAGAAAAGCTGCAGGTCTTCCGAATTCTCAAAAAACACTATCCAACGATCGGCGAAGCCTATAAGGATCTCACCGACCTCATCATGGGAATGGGGGACAAAGAACGCCCCTACATCTTCAAAGGATATAAGAACAAGACGCTCTTTGCCGAAAAGAGACTCTCGAAATCCCGTTCTTGGAATTACGAAGTCACCTGCTCGAAGCATTCCCTCCATAACGAGGATTGCTACGACGCCCTCCGCATCAGCGTGCGCAAAGTCGACCAAAACGGGACCTTGATGAGCCAAGGGAACGATTGTCTGCTTCTTGAAACCGAAGGACCCATTGAGATCATGGGGCCGAAGGTCGTCTCCCTCGTGGGAGGTGGGATCTCTATCTACGTTCGCAGCCTCAAGGTCGAGAAACCGCGGAAAGCCTTGGTGAAGATTTACGCCGATGGGAAGGAACTAAGGCTCCCGATCGACGTTGATTAAGCCTAGATACCCGATTCCGGGCAATAGAAAACCCGTTCTCAAATTTGGGAACGGGATTTTGGATTAGTTTGAGGCCGAGGCTTTTTCTTCGTCCTCTTTGTGGCGGATCTCCAACTCTTTGACGATTTGCTCTTCTTTCTTCTCGTCGATCTTGAAGCAGAAGCGGACGAGGACGTAGGCGGCGATCGTGCAGGCTAAGATAGTGCAGATGATGATCCCGCCGAAGAGGGTGAGCTGGGAAGGATTGATCTTCGCGGCTTCCAAAGCGATGGCGGCGTTTCTTTCGGCCTCGGTGATGGCGCCGGAATTGAACTCCCCTTCCGCATTTGAGATGACGTTGATGAAGGCCGTGGTTCCCGTGATTGCGAAGACGGCGAATTGCAAGCCGCGGTTCATGCCAGAGGCGAGTTTGACGTCAAGCGGACGCCAGGCAAAGCAAATCGATTCTTTCCTTTCGCCGTATTTCCATTCGTTGTAATCGATCGCGTTCTGCATGAGGACGAGAAGGACCAGATAGAAGATGCCGGAGGCGCCGAAGAAGAAGAACGCGGATACGTAATAGAGCCACATGGTGCCGCCCAAGATCCAAAAGGGATTGTTGGGGTCGGGAGTGTTGTAGGCAAAGGGGTGCTCCCCGAAGAGAGGGAAGGCGATGAAGAAGAAGACCAGATACCCAACCACGACGATGCTAGCCATCGTGGTGAGAAGGGTATTTTGCTTGAGTTTCTTTCGGAGAGCGGGATAAAGCAACTGAGCCAAGACGGTGGATAGAATATAGATAGCGAGGACCGCGGTGGCCACTAAGCCTCCATTGCCTCCGCCATAGCCGAAGACCATGTAGAAGTAATTCTGGCCGATGCCGGTGAGGATGAATTCGCCGAACTGGAACAAGAGAAGGGCCAAAACCACGAAGAGCAGTTGCTTGTTCTTTCCCACTACTTTGAAGAGGTCGAGGATCGAAGAGGATTCCGAAATCTGTTCCTGGACGGAATCTCGTTGGCGTTCCTGGCAAAGGAAATAGACGACGAGTTGGGAGACGAGGAAGACCAAAGCCACAAGGCTGCCGATCAGAGCGTAAATCTCCGCCGAGGACAAGGGGATAAGGCCGGGAAGGAGATACATGCAAAGCGTCATGAGGGCGGTCCCGATCGAGGCCGCGACGGTGACGTTGGTCGTGATGGAGGCCCTTTGCTTGGGGTCGTTCGTCAAAGAGGGGAGCATCGACCAGTAGCCGATGTCATTCATCGTGAAGCAAGCATCCCAAAGAACGTACATGACGATCATAAATGCCACATATCCCCATCCATCTCCGCCGATCATAAGAAGCGGCACGAGGAACATAAGGGCCACGGTCAAGGCGTTCCCGATGGCGCCGAGGGCGATCCAGGGGCGGTATTTCCCGCTTTTCAGGTGAATCTTCTCAATGATAAAGCCCATGATTGGGTCGTTGAGGCCGTCCCAGACGAGACAGATCATCATGGCGGCTGTGATGACTCCGTATTGGGCCTGGAAGGTCGAAGGGTCGCTCGACAAGACGCCGGCGGTGATCGCGTATTGCATCAAGAAGGAGCCGATCATCGTGTAGCAGGCATCGCGGAAAATGCCGGACCAGGGATAAAGGATCCGGGTCAGTTTTGGGACTTTATCCCCTTGAAAGGTCCTGTTTTCCAATAGGGC
>SFUB01000047.1 GCA_004561785.1 bacterium
AAGCAGGGCGTTGAAAGCGCCTTGGGACATCATATGGACTTCATCGATGATGTAGATTTTGTATTTGCCCTTGATAGGGGCGTAATTTACTTTCTCAATAAGCTCACGGACCTGATCCACCCCATTATTGCTGGCGGCGTCGATTTCAATGACGTCTGGATGGGACCCCGAATTGAGAGCCTCGCAGTTTGAACAGCGGTTGCATTGATGGCCTAAACCCTCCTCGCAATTGAGGGCCTTTGCAAATAGACGCGCCATCGTGGTTTTCCCGGTTCCGCGGGGACCGCAAAAAAGATAGGCGTGGGCGATTTTGCCTCTAATGATGGAATTGCGAAGGGTGCGGATTATGACTTTTTGACCGGCTACTTCCTCGAAAGTCTGAGGCCGGTACTTGTTGTACAAAGCGGTATAGGCCATAGCAGGGTAATTATAACTTTCTTAATCCCCCCTTCCTAGGTCTAATCAAAGATTAGGAGAGGCACTATTGCCATGCTATAATTTTGCCCGTTTATGGAAGAGAGCATGCGTAAAAGGCTTGAAATCACTCAAGCAAGACTCACTCAAATTGAAAAAGAACTTTCTGAAGAATCTATCGCCGAGGATCTGCCGAAATTAACTAAACTCACCAAGGAAAGAGCTTATCTAGAACCCATCGTCTGCAAATTCGATGAGTACCTGAAATCCGAGAAGAATTATCAGGACAGCTTCGCTTTGGAGGAAATGGGTGACCCCGAAATGACGGAGCTTGCCAAGGAAGAGCGGAAAGCAGCCATGAACTCCATGGAAGCCTTAGAACGGGAGCTTCATTTGCTTTTGGTCCCTCGCGATCCTAACGACGACAAGAACATCATCGTGGAAATCCGTGGCGCCGTCGGAGGAGATGAGGCCAACCTTTTCGCCGGAGATCTTCTTCACATGTATGCTAAATATGCGGAGTCCCAAGGCTGGAGCCTGAAACTTTTGGATGCTTCGCTTGGGGCTGCGGGGGGCTATGCTTCGGTTTCCTTCATGATTAAAGGCGAGTCCGTTTATTCGAAGATGAAATTTGAAAGCGGCGCCCATCGGGTGCAAAGGGTCCCGAAGACTGAATCGCAAGGGAGGATTCATACTTCGACCGCTACCGTTTTGGTCATGCCGGAAGCGGAAGAAGTGGATGTCAAAATCAATCCGGCCGATTTGAAGATTGATACCTATCACTCCCAAGGCGCGGGGGGCCAAAACGTCAACAAAACGGAATCGGCGGTCCGAATCACTCACCTTCCGACCGGCCTTGTTGTTGCCTGCCAAACCGAGAAAGCCCAATTGCAGAACAAAGAAATTGCCATGCAAATGATCCGGGCCAAAGTCGCTGCCTATTTCCAAGAGAAAGAAAATTCCAAACGCGCCCAAGAACGCAAACTGAAGGTAGGGACGGGAGAGCGGTCGGAGAAAATCCGCACTTATAACTATCCGCAAAACAGGGTCACTGATCATCGCATCGGCTTTACTATCAATCAACTCGACCGCGTTATGGAAGGGGAATTGGAGCCCGTGATTGACGCCCTGATCCACTTCGACCAAGAGCAAAAAATGCTGGAAGAAGGGAAAGGAGAAGCCGATGCCTAAGATTTTCGAGATATATAATAAAGCCATCGCCGAAGGCAAAGGGCACGACGTTCTTTCCAATGATATTCGCACCTTGATCGCGAAAGACAACGGTTTCAAAGATCCTATCGACACCTTGTTTTATCGCGACTCCGAAATGAAGAACGAAAATCTTTTTGAAGAGCAATTTAAGCGGCTTTTGCGGGGGGAACCGGTCGAATATATTATTGAAGAAGCGGCGTTTTTGCAGTTCAAACTCCATGTGGACCCCCGCGTTTTAATCCCACGGATGGAAACCCAGGAGTTGGTCGCGAAGATCTCGGAGCAAATCAGCAAATGGTATGATCCGCGAAATTTCCTAGTTTGCGCGGATGTCGGAACGGGGTCTGGCGCGATCGCCATTGCTTTGAAATCGATGTTCCCAAATTGGCTTGTTTCGGCTTCGGATTTATCTCAAGACGCTTTAGACGTCGCGAGAGAAAACATTAAAAAATACAATTTGGCCATTCGCACATTCCAAGGGGATTCCTTGGAGCCGTTCATTAAAGAAAACATGAATCTGGATATTTTGGTGAGCAATCCGCCTTATATCCAAGACCGCAGCAAGACCCAAGACTCGGTAAAGAACTTTGAGCCCGCTTCCGCTTTGTGGCTTGATAAGAACAATTCGGTTTACGAGAAGATCTTCCGGGATGCCTATAAAGTCAAGCGCGGAGAATTGCTGATGTGCTTTGAAATCGATGATGGCCTCGAAGATTATCTGATGGATCTCATGGCCAGATACCTTCGTGATTATGAATTTGTTTTCGAGAAAGACCTTAATGGAATGACGCGTTTCCTATTTGTCAATCTAAAGTGATATAAGGAGGCTTTATGGGAAAGGTATTGTTTTGGAAAAATGCTGAGGAAGCGGCGGAGCTTCTGAAGAAGGGCGAACTCGTTTGCTTCCCCACCGAGACCGTTTATGGCATCGGCGCGATCGCCTCAAGCGAGGCGGCTTTTGAAAAATTGGTTCAGGCGAAAAGACGCCCGCCCATGAAGCCGTTCACCCTGATGTGCTCCTCGCTTGGCCAAGCGGCGGAATACTGCGAGGTTGACGTCCGTTCTCTTGCTGTGATGAAACGTTACATGCCTGGGCAGATTACCGTCTTGGTTCCGGCCAGAAAAAATCTAGCTTCTTGGATTACTTTAGGGACCCCGTTGATTGGAATTCGCGTCCCGGATTCCCAAAATGTCTTGGATTTAATAGAGAAAGTTGGCTGCCCCTTACTCGTTCCTTCGGCGAACCGCTCCGGCGATCCAACCGCTTCAACGTTTGAAGAGGCATTTGCCGCGTTTAAAGACGAAGCGAATTTCATCAAAGGCGAGTGTACCTCTCACCAAGCTTCGACCATCGTGAAAATGGAACCGGGCTTCGGCATCTCTTTGGTCCGCGAAGGACCCATTCCGTTTTCTGAAATCAAGGAGACCTACGATAACGCGGCTATGAACGTTTCTCTCGGCTGCGATCATGGGGCTTTTGATTTGAAGAGCGCCATTCGTCTGCACCTGCAAGGCCGGGGCTTCAATGTATTGGATGAGGGAACGGACTCCAAAGCGTCTTGCGATTACCCGCTTTTTGCATTCCGCGTGGCGGAGAATGTATCCGAGGGCAAAGCTGAACTCGGAATCGTTTGCTGCACTTCCGGAGAAGGCGTTTGCATCGCGGCCAATAAAGTCAAAGGGGTCCGATGCGGCATCGGTTATGAGGATGATTGCGCCGCCAAACTCCGCGAACACAATAATGCGAACGTCATCAGCTTTGGCGCGAAGTACATGAAAGAAGAAGACGTCCTGCGCAGAGTGGATATTTTCCTGCTTTCCAAGTTCTCTCCTTTGGAAAAGCATCATAGGCGTGTAGCGGAAATCGACGAATTCGAAAAGTAAATTAGGCAAAGCCACCCATCCCCTTTTAAAGATAGGTATGGGTGGCCCTTTTGTATGTCCGGTATGCGGAAATTCTGATCCGAGGCTAATCGGGATCAAAAACGGAAAGCCATATTGCCGAAAATGCATCATTTTTTGTGGCAAGGAAGCACCACCATTTTTGCCTTGTCCAAAAGAAGCACCCCTTCAATTGCCCTATTCCCTTTCGAAGGAGCAACACGTTCTATCTCAGCGGATAATCTACAATTTCGTCCATGGCATCGACACCCTCGTTTACGCTGTTTGCGGATCCGGTAAGACGGAAATAAGCTACGGGGTTCTTTCTTATGCCATGGAAAGGGGAATGAGCGTTGGCTTTGCCCTTCCTCGACGCGATGTCGTCATTGAACTTCACCAACGTTTGGTTTCGGCTTTTCCAAAGAACCGCATCGTCGCGGTTTATGGCGGGCATAATTCGGTTCTGGATGGAGATTGCCTCGTCTTGACAACGCATCAGCTTTTCCGCTACCCAAAATACTTTGACCTTTTGGTGATGGATGAATTGGATGCCTTCCCTTTTCATGGGAGCGATGTGCTGGAGGCTATGTTCTATCGGGCTCTTAGAGGCCACTGCCTCATGATGTCAGCAACTCCTTCCAAAACGATTGTTTCATTGTTTAAATCACCCGGCCACGAGATGCTTACCCTGCATACAAGGTTTCATAAGCATCCCATCCCGGTTCCGACCGTTAAAATTCTTCGTAATCCCGCAAAAATCCTATTTTTAATTTCGAAATTGCGGGATTTTCGAAAAAAGAAGAAGCCATGTTTCGTCTTCGTTCCGACGATTTCCGAGTGTGAAACCGTGTTTCGCGTGCTTCGCCTTTTTGTCCCGGGAGGCAGCTTCGTTCATTCAAAGAAACCTGATCGCTCGCGGGTCATTTCCGATTTCAAAAAAGGCAGGTTCCTTTATCTTGTGACGACCGCCGTTTTGGAACGAGGGATTACCGTTAAAAATCTTCAAGTGATTGTCTATGACGCCCATTCCGAAATTTATAACGCCGCCAGTTTGATTCAGATTGCCGGAAGAGCGGGGAGGAAAGCCGATGCGCCCAAGGGAGAAGTCTATTTCGTCGCCGAAAAAGAGAAGCCATTCTTGGCTGCGGCCGTTAAAGAAATTGAGTACTGCAACACCTTTCTGCAAAGCGTGTCTCCACCCCGTTAGCGGAGCTTCGTTCCTTTTGCTTTCCCCGGCGTCATCGATTTTGTGCCCAAAATGCTACGCGAAGATGAAACCGGTCTTCTTCCGGTGGAAAGTTGGCGACATTCCGTGCCTTTCGATTTATTTCTATAACGCGGAGATCCGCACGCTTCTATATCGTTTTAAAGGCTGCGGGGATTATGAGCTTAAGGACGTTTTCTTCGCTTACTTGTCTTTTTGGTTTCCCCTCCGCTTCCATGGGTACACCTTAGTTCCCGCCCCCTCTTCAAAGAGCCATGACGAAGCGCGCGGATTCAATCAAGTGGAGGCCATGTGCCAATGTCTTGGTTTGCCAATCGCCCATTACCTAGAAAAGCGGGTGGAGGCAAAGCAAAGCGATCTTTCCGCCCAGCAGAGAAAAGAAGTCTGGAAATACATGGCTTACGTAGGGCCTTCTTCGCTCCGCGGGAAGAAAATAATGCTCGTCGATGATGTTTATACGACCGGTTCCACCGCGAAAGCTTGCCTATCTTTGCTTAAGGCCAGAGGGCCCAAAAAGCTTGTTTTCCTTGCCATGTCGAAAACCTTGCGGAAATAGGATTCCCCTTCGTTGCTTACCATTTCTAGAAATGGTAGAATTCTCAGGCTTTCTACTAGGAGTTTTTTGTGGCTAATTTCATTGAATCAATCTTCCACCTCGAGAAGCGTGAATTGAATCGTTACGCGAAACAGGCCGACAAGGTCATGAGCTACGAGGAGCAAATGAAGGCGCTCAGCGATGATGAGCTCCGCGCCAAAACCAAGGAGTTCCAAGAGGCCTTACGTTCCAAAACCAAGACCTTGGAGGACATCAAGCTGGAGGCTTTCGCCGTCGCTCGCGAAGGCGGCAGAAGGGCCCTTGGGCAATTCCCTTTCAAAGTCCAGATCATCGGCGCTTTGGTTCTCAACGATGGCAACGTCGCTGAGATGAGGACCGGCGAAGGTAAGACCCTCACCGCGACGATGGCGGTTTATTTGAATGCCTTGACGGGTGAGGGCGTCCACGTCATCACCGTCAACGAATACCTCGCGGAGCGCGATGCCAACTGGATGGGTCAGGTTTACCGTTTCCTCGGCCTCACCGTCGGCGTGAACTTAGCCTCCAAGAGCCCCGCCGAAAAGAAAGAAGCTTATCTTTGCGATATCACCTACACCACAAACTCCGAACTTGGGTTCGATTATCTTCGCGACAACATGACCCAGTCGCTCCAGAACCGCGTTCTTCGTGGCTTGAAGTTCTGCGTTGTCGACGAAGCCGACTCCGTCTTGATCGACGAGTCGAGGACCCCGCTTATCATTTCCGGTGGCCAAAAGGCCGCCGCGAGCCAGTACATGGTCGCTGACCGTTTCGTCAAAACCCTCCGCAAGGAAAAGGATTTCACGATCGACATCAAGACCAAGACCTGCTCCTTGACCGATGAAGGCAACAACAAAGCGGAGAGGATGTTCGGCATCCGCAACCTCTACGATCCCGAGCATCAGGATCTCGTTCACCGCATCCATCAGGCCCTCAAGGCGAACTTCGTCATGGCCCGCGACGTGGAATACATGGTCGACTCCGAACGCCAAATCCAACTCATTGACCAATTCACCGGCCGTATCATGAAGGGCCGCGAATACAATGATGGTCTTCAGCAAGCCATCCAAGCCAAAGAAGGCGTGGAAATCAAACAAGAGACGATCGTTCTTGCCACGATCACCTATCAGAACTTCTTCCGTCTTTACAAAAAGCTCTCCGGCATGACCGGCACTGCAAAGACCGAGGAAGAAGAATTTGAGAAGATTTACAACATGAAGGTCATCTGCATCCCGACCAACCGTCCGGTTCAGCGCGTTGATGACGATGACATCATCTATGGAACCCATGCCGCGAAGCTCAAAGGGCTGGTTGAGGAAGTCAAACGGCGCCACGAACTTGGCCAGCCGATTCTTATCGGCACGGTTTCCGTCGAGAGCAACGAAGAAATTTCCAAACTTCTCACTGCCGCCGGGATCCCGCACGAAGTCTTGAACGCCAAAAACCAAGCCCGCGAGGCGGAGATCATCTCCCACGCCGGCGAAAAAGGCGCTGTTACCTTGGCCACCAACATGGCCGGACGTGGCACTGACATCAAGCTGACCGATGAGGTTAAGAAACTCGGAGGTCTTTGCGTCTTTGGCACCGAGCGTCACGAATCCCGCCGCATCGACAACCAGCTCCGCGGCCGTTCGGGTCGTCAAGGCGATCCGGGCTATTCCCGCTTCTATGTTTGCTTCGATGACGAATTGCTTCGCCGCTTCGTGAACGATAACATTCGCCAAAACTTCCAGAAGCAGCTGGGCGATGACCACTTGGAGAATAAGATGCTCCAAAGCGTCGTTACGAATGCCCAAAAGCAAATCGAGGGTCGTAACTTCGACACCCGTAAGAACCTCCTTGATTATGATGATGTTCTCGCCAAGCAACGTCAGATCATTTACGATCGCCGAGACCGCATCATGATGGCGGGCGACATCAATGAATTGGTCCATTCCTTCTTTTCCGACACGGGCAAATTCCTTGCCAAGAAGGCCACCAACCCCGGCAGGGATGAAGGCTTGATCTCCGGAGAGGCTTTGAAGAAACTCATTGAGCCGGCTTTCGTCCCGGTGGGTGAATTCCCCTCCAAAGCCTACGATGAAGCCACCGTCGATGAAGGCGGAGAAGACCTGGGCGAGTATCTCTATGCCGCCTATCTTAAGAAGCGCGCCACTTGGCCCGCCGATCAAGCGGATAAAGTGGAACGCTCCATCTCCCTCTCGGTCATCGACAGGAACTGGACGAAGCACATTGACACCATGGCTCATCTCCGCGAAGGCATTGGTCTTCGTTCCTACGCCCAAACCAACCCCCTTCAGGATTACGTCAACGAAGGCTATGGCCTCTTCCGCGAGATGAATTCGAATATCGCCGTGGACTGCGTCTATAACTTCATGAACGTCCGTCTCGTCCGTCAGGAACCCGAGAAAGCCTTGGAGGAAGAGCAGAAGCCCGCCGATAATTCGGAATCCCTCGAAGTCGAACATCCTGAATACACTCCGGATGAAAAACCGGATCAGGAAAAAGCAAAAGAACCCGCCAAAGCCGAATAAAAATCGGGTTTGCGCAAAAGCAACATCAAAGAAAAAGGAATAATATGAAAGAGTTAGTCGAGTTAAAACAAAACGCTCAAGACTTGAGCGAAGTAGTCTCGCATCTCGGTGATTCTCTTTGACCTGGACAGTCTAAAAAAAGAGATCGCTGAGTTGGAAGAGAGACAAAACCAAGAAGATTTCTGGAACGACCAAAACGCTGCCATGGTGGTCGTGAACCGTCTTGCGGATATCCGCGGGAAGGTGAATGGCTACGAGAAAGCCGTGGCGGATTTGAACGACATCAATGAGCTCCTTTCCGCCTGCGACGAAAAGGACTCGGAGATGATTGACCTTGTCGAGTCCATGGAAGCAGACCTTGAAAAATCCGCGAAAGAGCTGCGCTCCATCCTTTTGTTCTCCGGGGAATACGATTCTTTGAACTGCACTTTGGATATCCATCCTGGCGCAGGCGGAACCGAAGCGCAGGACTGGTCCTCCATGCTCTTGCGTATGTATGGTCGTTGGTGCGAACGTCACAATTTTAAATGCCAAGTCCTTTCGCTGGAAGATGGCGACGAGGCCGGCATCAAATCCGTCACAATCAAAATCACCGGTCATAACGCTTATGGCATGCTCAAAGGAGAAAAGGGCGTTCACCGTTTGGTCCGCATCTCTCCTTTCGACGCGAACGCTAGGCGCCACACTTCATTCTCTTCCGTCAACGTTGTTCCTGAATTCGGCCCCGTTGCCGACGTCGTGATCGATCCGAAAGACCTTAGGATCGACATCTTCCGCTCCGGTGGAGCCGGAGGGCAAAACGTCAACAAAGTCTCCTCTGCCGTTCGCATTACCCACATTCCAACCGGGATTGTGGTTTCTTCCGAAGCGGAACGTGACCAACCAAAGAACAAAGCCAACTGTATGGCCATGCTGCGTGACAAGCTCATGCAGAGGAAAGTCGAGGAACGCGAAGCGAAGATGAGATCCATCATCGGCGTTCAAAAAGACATCGAATGGGGATCGCAAATTCGTTCTTACGTCTTCCAGCCTTACCAGATGGTGAAAGACCATCGCACGGACGCCGAAACCGGCAACGTCCAGGCCGTCATGGATGGGGACATTGACCTATTCATCTATGCCTATCTGGAGATGGAGGCCAAGAATGCAGACGCTCAAAAAGTGGTTAAGTAACCCAAAAACAAAGCAAGTTCTCATCAACTATTGTCTGATTACCTTTGGCTGCTTGATTTTGGCGGCCGGGACAGTCGCTTTCCTGTTGCCTCTGGATTTGGTGACGGGCGGCGTAAGCGGTGTTTCGGTCATCCTCAATCATTATTTGGAACCTATTTTTGGCTTTCCGACCCAAGACATTATCGCTTGGATTGTTCAGGTCATCTTGCTTGTCGCAAGCTTCATCTTTCTTGGCAAGAAATTCACTCTCCACACGATTTACGCGACTCTTTTGTATCCGGCCTTCCTAACCCTTTTCATGCGCACGCATGTGCTGGATTTCATCTCCGATGCCTTAAACCCGGCGGAAGCGGGGGACATGCAGATCGTTTATACCTTGCTGGCTGGCATTTTCGGTGGGGCGTTCTCCGGAGCGGGCGTTGCCGTCACTTTCCTTGGCGATGGGTCCACCGGAGGCTTTGACGTCCTTGCCGCTATTGTGGCCAAGCACACCCCGGTGAAAGAAGGACTCGCGACCTTCATCATCGATGCCCTCATCGTGGTGGTTGGCATGGTTTGCCTGCGGGATATTCCCAATGGGCTCATCGGCATTCTTTCTGCGCTTGTCTGCGCGGTGATGGTCCAATACGTGTATGTGAATTCCAATACCTACGTCATTGCTGACATCATCTCTGACAAAACGGAAGACATCATGAAATACGTCCACGACGAAATGGAGCATGCGACCACTGTGATTGATGTCGTCGGCGGTTATACCGGCGCGGATCGCAAGATGCTTCGAGTGGCTTTTCACCGCAAGGAACTGACTAGTTTCCGTTCTTATATCGCCGAGACCGATCCTCGGGCGTTTGTTTCCTTCACCCAAGCATCCATGATAAACGGTGAGGGTTTTGCGCCGTTGGTAAGCAAAAAGAGGAAAAAGTGATGGCGGATGTCCAGGGATACGAAACCCGCCCCTTCGAGCTGAAGGCCCCCTTTCCGCCTACTGGCGATCAGCCAAAAGCGATCGCTAAGCTTTTAGAAGGCGTAAAGGCGGGCAAGCAGGTTCAGGTAGTTCTAGGCGCGACTGGTACTGGGAAGACTTTCACCGATGCCAATGTCATCGCCGCTTTGAATCGCCCGACTTTGGTTTTGGTACACAATAAAACCTTGGCCAGTCAGCTCTATGGCGAATTCAAGGAACTTTTCCCCAATAACCGCGTTGAGTATTTCATCTCGAACTTCGATTTCTATCAGCCGGAAGCCTATATTCCCAAGACGGATACTTA
>SFUB01000048.1 GCA_004561785.1 bacterium
AAATGCCTTCTAAGGGTTCCAGGTTTATGAGGTCGGGTTCGCCGGAGCGGACGTAATAAAGAGGGGTCCTCACAGCACCGACCACTTTGTATTCTTTGCCAAACAAAGAGACCGTATCATCGATTTCGGCGCCGCGGTAGAGATAATCCACCGCGATTTCCGAATCCGAAACGGGCATTCTACCCGCTTCAAGGTTGAAGACGTTCACCGTGTCTTTTTTGCCATCCGGAAAGGCCATCAGACGGTAATTCCCATCAGCCATAAGCTCCGGGCTAAGGGTGAGGAAGTCCTTCTGATCGGGAAGGAGCACCTTGACCCAACGAATCAGATACTCCGCGTTTTCCTGGGTCATGCCATCCTGTTTCATGAGGGCTTCAGTCCCAAAGGCGTCCAAGAGCTCGTAAAAACTCATCTCGGCGTCCAAAGAAGCGTTATCTAGGGAGAAAACGTATTCGACCTCCGCCCCTTCAACGGCGGAAAGTTTTTCTTTTTCATCCTTTGAGAAGCCCTTTTCGGAGGTGGATTTCACATTCAAGTCATAGGCGCGGTTCTCCACGAGGCTCAAAGCGATTGTGTCCTTTGCCTTATTGGGGGTGATAGAGAGTCCGAAGATGAAAGCAAAACTCAGGGCGATGATCAAAGACATCGCCAAAAGTTTGGACCAGTTCTGGCCGAGGGAGCGGAAAGAAGCAACGGAGTCCTTTTTCATCGTTTCACCACTCGATGTCCTTAACCGGCGTTGGGTGTGGGTTCCTTGCCATCGACTGGATGGATCCGGAACGGATGTGAATCACGAAATCGGCCATCGGAGCGATGGCGCTATTATGGGTGACGACAACCACTGTCTTGCCCTCTTTGTGAGCCGTATCGTAAAGAAGCTTGAGAATGGATTTTCCGGTTTTGTAATCCAAAGCCCCCGTGGGCTCGTCGCAAAGCAAAAGGTGGGCGTTTTTGGCCAGGGCCCGAGCGATGGAGACACGCTGCTGCTCGCCGCCGCTCAATTGGCCAGGGAAGGAATTGAGACGTTCCGCAAGGCCGACTTTTTTAAGCGATTCCTCCGCGGGGAGGGCATCTTTGCAAAGCTCGCTGGCAAGCTCGACGTTTTCCTTCGCCGTGAGATTTGCCATGAGGTTATAGAACTGGAACACGAAGCCGACGTCGTTTCTGCGGTAATCGCACCGCTGCTTCTTGGATAGGGATTCCACGTGGATATCGCCCACCAAAAGCTCTCCGGAAGTCGGAGCGTCCATGCCGCCTAGAATATTAAGCAAAGTGGTCTTCCCAGAGCCGCTAGGCCCGAGGATAAGGACGAAATCGCCTTCATAAATATCAAAGCTCACGCCTTTGAGCGCTCTCACTTCGGTAGAGGCGGTCTTGAATACGCGGGTGATGTCTTTCGCGTGGATGGCTATTTTCTTGTTGGGCTCGCTTTTCTTTCTCACGAAAGAATATTAGGGTTCGCGGGAGGAATTTACAACCGCCGGGAGGGGCTTCTAACATCAGATCTTAACGTACCGTGCTTCAAGACCCAAATCGGGGTGATAACGCCAAGTAACCTGAATTCCGTTTTTGGTCGCCGATCGGATGCCGTCGTTATAAGAAGTGTGCATCATGTCATCCCAGGTCACTGCGTCGAATCCACATAAAGAAAGGACTTCATGAGCGACCAAACTGTATTCCGCGACAAAAAAGTCCTCTTCATCCTTTGGGTTTGTGTCGGTTTTAAGATAAGAACCATCCTTAGCGAGGGTAACCACGGAAGGCGCCGAAAGGGGATGGTTGTCCATGATCTGGTCGTAGATGTCAGCAAAGGCAACTCCGTTTCCATTGCCACAAGAGAACAAAAGGCAAAGGGGTGATAAAGCGAGCAAGAAAATTGTTTTGTTCATAATGGAATTATCCCCCCCCCGAACAAAACGCAAGACTATTTTCGTTCTGACAAACGTTCATGGGGTTCCCCGCGTCTATTTTGAGCGCGCCGATGCATCGTTGACCCGCCGTGGCGGCACGAAGCGATCAAGGCGTCCATTGCTCCTGCGCTCACTGAGATCGGAAACCAGAAAAATGAGGTTGAATCGAGAAGGTCTCTTCTATATAATCGCGGGTGCGTGAAAAGCAGCATGCTTCTACGCTCCCGTCTGACGTCGGAAAGAAAAGAAAGTAAGCCCTCCTGCTACGGGGCTGAAAGAATCCGACACCCGGGGAGATGGAGGAGGCACTCTTGACTTTGCAGCGCAAAGAAAGGAGACATGAAATAATGTCCAGGTACACCAAATCGACGTGGAAGAAATCCCGTCACCTCAATTTCTCCGTCCTTGAGACCGGAGACGAACTCAAGAAAAGGGCCTACGGCCCGGGCCAGCACGGCAACGATCGCAAGAGGAAGCCGTCCGAATACGGCACCCAGCTCCTTGAGAAGCAGAAGCTCCGCACCCTCTATGGCGTGAATGAGCGTCAGTTCCGTCGCTTGTTCCTCATCGCCAAAGCCGACAAGGAAACCGTCACCGGCCTCGCCTTCTTCCGCATCCTCGAGTCCCGTCTCGACAACCTCGTCTATCGCATGGGCTTCGCCCGCACTCGCGCCGGCGCCCGCCAGCTCGTCAACCACGGCCACGTCCTCGTCAATGGCAAGAAGGTCGATATCCCTTCCTACCTTTGCTCCGTCAACGACGTCATCTCCTTCAAAGGCGACAGCCCCCTCAAGGTGGTGAAGGAATCCCTCGATTCCAAGCCCGCTTCCGTCGGCTACGTCAAAGTGGACGCCGAGAAGCTCTCCGGCACCTTCCTCCGTTTGCCTGAGCGCAACGAATTGCCCTCCGACATTCAGGAAAGCCAGATCATCGAATTCTACAACCGCAAGCTCTAATCCCAAACGAGCAAGTAGCAAAAGAAGCCAGGCCGCCAGCCTGGTTTTTCTTTTCGCTCAATCCAAAAGAAAAGAGCCTTGCGGCTCTTAACAACGGGTCACTGCCCTTCTTCTTTTGATTCGGAAGGTTCCTCTTTTTCGCTTTCTTCGAGCAGCCCCGGGATCGGATGCTTCCAATGGTAGATGGCTTCGAAGACGTAGATCAGGGCGAAATAGAGGAGGATCGCGCCTAAGAAATAGGCGAAGAGAGAATCGTAGTCGGAATTGAAGGGGATGAGTTTGATCCAGAAGAAGATATTGAACCCCAAGGACGCGGCGGCGCTTGGCAGGAGGAGGATCTTGTCGAGCAGGCAGTTCTTGGCCCGTCTTTTTGGCGAATTGAGGATCCAGATGAAATCCGCGAAGCACCAAACCGAGCCTAGGCTTCCTCCAACGAGGACAAGCCATTTTTTCCAGTCGCTTGGCAAGATGACGCCGGCTAAGAACAGCGACCCAAGGATGGCGAAGAGAATCGCGAAGAGAGCAAGCTCACCGGAATAAATGATCTTGGCTTTGGTCAAATCATTCAGTTCCTTCCATTTCTTCATTCTTCGATCTCCCCCAGTGCGTAATTTTTCTTGCCGCGGCGAAGGATGAAGTAACGGCCATAGAGGGCGTTGCCCTTACCCAAGGCAAGTTTCGGATCGGTGGCCTTCTCCCCATTCAGCAAGACGGAGTTTCCGCTGACGAAGGTGCGAGCCTCGCGTTTGCTGGAGGCTAATTTCAAAGCAATGAGGGCGTCTTCCAAGGCGGTGCCTTCCCGGATTGGGGTTTTGACGTCGAAGACTTCTTCGATCTCGCTTTCCTTCAAGGAGGCCACGTCCCCTTTGAAAAGGGCCTCGGTCATGGCGATGGCTTCTTTGGCTGCTTCCTCGCCGTGGATGTCCTTGGTGACTTCATAGGCCACCTTCTTTTGGCCGATGCGGGCGCCGGGGTTCGCGAAATGATCCCTCGCGACGTCTTCGATTTCCTCCTTGGGGAGGAAGGAGAAGACTTTGAGGAAGCGGATGGCGTCTTCGTCGGTGACGTTCATGAAGTACTGGTAAAGGGCGTAGGGCGAAGTGAGCTTCGGATCCAGGAAGAGGGCCCCTTTCTCGGATTTCCCGAATTTCTTGCCGTCGCTGCGGAGGAGGAGCTTCGCGGTCATGCATTCTACTTTCTCTCCTTCTCCGTCGATTTTGCGGATCAACTCCAGCCCCGAGGTGAGGTTCCCCCATTGGTCGTTCCCGCCGATCTGCATGGAAACGCCGAACTCGTGATGAAGGTGATAGAAATCGATGCTTTGGAGGATCTGATAGGAGAACTCCGTGAAGGAGATCCCGGCCTCCAAACGAGATTTGACGATCTCTTTCGAGAGCATGTAGTTGATGGAAAAGTACTTCCCATAGTCGCGGAGGAAGTCGATGGTCTGCATATGACCGAGCCAATCGTAATTGGAGACGATGGCACCCTTCTCCGGGTCAGTGAGGTCGATGTAGCGTTCTAGCTGGGCTTTGATGGAGGCGGTGTTTTTCTCGAGGGTCTCCTTCGTCTGGAGATTCCTCTCGGCGCTTTTTCCGCTCGGGTCCCCGATCATGCCGGTGGCCCCGCCGACGACGGCGATGACTTTGTGCCCGGCGAGTTGGAAACGCTTGAGCAGCGAGATCATAACGTAGTTGCCTAAATGCATCGAGCCAGCGCTTGGGTCGAAGCCGCAGTAGATGGCGGTTTTATGGGAGAGGAGCTCCTTGACGGACTCCTCGTTGGAATATTGCTGAATCAACCCACGGTAATTCAGATCGTCAATCAAATTCATAATTCATCTCCTAGCCGTGACATTCTACCGCGTTTAGATTCAACTTCCACCCCAAGAAGAGAAAACGAGGGGGATTCTCGCCTTGCGAAGGACGGAAAACGAAAAAGCCCCGGAAGGGGCTTTGAGTTGGATGGGGATCAGATGATTTCCAAGGAACCGAGGGTCAATAGATCCTGGTGTTTGCGGTCGAAGAGCATAATGTGCTCGCCGCGGAAACCAATCTTGAGGTCGGTGTCAACCGCGTAGTCGACGGCGCCGTATTCGTCGCCGGTCAAGAGGAAGTTACCGATCTGGAGGCGGATGGTGGTCTCCTTGCCGGTGGGCATGGCGCTATAGACCTTGGCGTCGAGTTTCCCGCCCTCGTTGAGGGTGATGTACTGCGAGCGGACGCCCAAGATGAAGTCCTCATCGGTGATGACGGGGTTATCGGCCACGTCGATTTTGCTTTCGATGACGGGGACTTTGTAGGCGAAATTGCCGTCTTTGTTGGCTTTGCCGGCGGTAGGCGTGCGGCGGGAGGCGTTGAGTTCGGCAATCTTCTTCGCTAAATCGAATCCCTCAATGGGCTTGAAGATGGCTTTGTGGCCGCCGAAGACGTCGAATTCGAAGACGCCTTTGCCTTTGATGAATCTGCCTTTGGCCTCGATCAGGTTGACGGCCGGGGACCCAAGGAAGTCCGCGGTGAAGACGTTCACGGGGCGATGGTACATCTCAAGCGGCCTATCGTATTGCTGAAGGACGCCGTTGTTGATGAGGCAGATCTTGGTGGCGAGGGTCATGGCCTCCATCTGGTCGTGAGTGACGTAGACGAAGGTAGCTCCGGTCTCAAGGTGGAGGCGCTTCAATTCGGAGCGCATCTCAAGACGGAGTTTGGCATCGAGGTTGGAGAGCGGCTCGTCCATGAAGAGGACCTTCGGTCCCGGAGCCAACGTACGGGCGATGGCGACGCGTTGCTGCTGTCCGCCGGAGAGTTCGGCGGGATAGCGGGCCATGAATTCCCCGATTTTAAGGATTCTGGCGACGGCGCGGAGCTTGAGGTCGATTTCCTCCGGCGAGAGCTTGCGGACCTTGCTGGTCGGCTTGCCATCGCTCCCAAGGATGCGGAACTGGTCGTCGAGCTTGACGCCCTTGGCTTTGTATTTGGCTTCGATTTGCTGAATCTTCGCTTTCGCCTCTTCGATCTGGGCCGCGGCGAGGTCGTTCGGGTTCTCCGCGGATTGGAGGTTCAACCGGAAGACCTTCTTTCCGGTCGGATATGAGACCTGGAAGAAATCCACGATTTTGATGATCGCGCGGTCGGCTTTGATCTTGCCGTCTTTGTCCGCGGAGTCATGGATGAGGGCGATGACCTTCTCCGGCTTGCCGAGAACTTTGATGTAGTCGTTTAGACGGACGAGGTTCCAATCGTAGACGTTCATCTCCTCCTTGACGTTCTTAAGACCGAAGGTGATGTTCTGATAGACGGTCATGTTCGGCCAAAGGGCGTAGTTCTGGAAAAGGAAGCCCACGTGGCGCTTCGCCGGCGGGACGTTGATGCCGCGTTCGGAGTCGAATACGATCTCGTCTCCGATGCGGATTTGGCCGCTGGTCGGGGTCTCGAGGCCCGCGATCATGCGGAGGGTCGTGGTTTTGCCGCAGCCAGAAGGGCCAAGCAAGGTCACGAACGAGTTGTTGGGGATGTTGAGGTCAAGATGGTCGACCCCATAGAAGTCGCCCCATTTCTTAACCACGTTAGTCAATACGATTTCAGGCATTTTTCTTCCTCTTTTTCTTTCCGCCTCCAATGCCATTGTCAAGCGAGGCACCGGTTAAGGCATTCATACCGAAGTTCACGATGAGAATAATAATAATCAGTCCGAGGTTCGTTGCGCTAGATAAACCGTAAAGTTGCATCTCATCGAAGTAATCAAGCAACGTTGGAGCGGTTTTCCCGGAAGTACAAAGCATCATGAACAAGGTGAGTTCCCTCATGCCCGTAATGAAGGGCAGAAGGTAGCCAGACAGGATGGAAGTCTTTTGTATCGGGATGATGATCCGGGTCATTCTCTTCCACCACGGGACGCCTTGGATCATTGCGGATTCCTCGATTTCCCCAGAAAGCTGGAGCATGGAGGACAAAGCGGCGCGCGATGCGAAGGGGATGTATTTGATGGTCCCGGTCAAGATGAGGAGGAAATAGGTGTCGTATAGCCCCACCGCAGAGCCGAAGACGTAATAGGCGGCGCCGACGGAGAGGGAGGGAAGCAGATACGGCAAGAAGGCGATCGCGTTGGCGTAGCCTTCGAATTTGCCTTTACGGTTTTTGGAGACGCAATACCCGACGAGAGTACCTATCGTCCCGGCGAGAAGCGCGCCGCAAGCGGCGACAAGCACCGAGCCCAAGAACGCTTTCCGCAAGGTATCGTTGAATAAGATGCCGTTCTGTCCGTACATCCCAACATCGACCCCCGGAGTGTCGATGTTCACCCACCACTTTGTGGTGAAGGAGGAATAATCGGCCGGGTTCTTAAGGAAGGTGTCGAGGGTGAAGGAGACGATCGGGAAGATGGAGGTGAAGGCGGTGAGAATGACCAGGATGACGGCGAAGACCCACTTGAATGCATGGAGATCAACGAGGCTCACCTGGCCGGATTTGCCGGTGACGGTCGTATAGTTCTTCCTGCCGGAGGTCGAGAACTGGTTGACCATCAAGATGCCGACGCCGATCGCCATCATGACCACCGACATGATCGAGGCGCTGCCCGCACGATCGGTGTTGAGCTCGAAGTAGCGCGTCGCCAAGGTCGTGAAGTTCAGGTAATGGGGAACCGGATAGGAACCCATCGCGCTGGAGAAGACGAGGAGGATGGTCGAGAGGATGGCTGGGGTGACCATCGGCAAGGTGATGCGGAGGAAGATCTTCCACTTCGGCGTGTTGAGGATGGTAGCGGCTTCTTCAAGATTCGCGTCCATGTTGGTGAAGATACCGCCGATGAGGATATAGGCGAAGGGCGCGTAATGGAGCCCCAAAACGAGAGCGGATGGGAATAGCCCTACACACCACCATTCCGGCATTGCGACGTGGAACAGCTGCATGAAGATGCCGTTGCGGGTATTGGTCACCGCCATGGAATCGAACAGGTTACGCCAGATGTTAGCGAGCGTCCACTGCGGCATGATGTAGGGAAGGATGAAGATGGAGGAGATGTATTTCTTCCACTTCATGTTGGTTCGGGACACCAAATATGCGGTGATCCCGCCGAATACGATCGCGAATATACACGCTAAGGCTGCCATCGCCATCGTATTCCCGAAGGGGGTCCAGAAGAACTTGCCAGCCATCTTCCCGGCGAAGGTGTACCACCAGTTGTAACCGGAGAGGCCACCGTCATCGACTCCACTCAATTCTTCGGAGCCGACATGGATCGTGAAGGTGTCCATGAAGACCATCACCATCGGGGCGAGGGTCATGACGGTAAGGGCAAGAGTCAGGACTAAGAGGATCGAATTCTGCGGTTTTTTGAGCCAAGTCCAAACTTTTTTCAGGAAAAGCACGAACTTATTCGGCTTCGGCAGATAATTTGGATCGAGTTCTTTGCTTAGCATTTTGCCTCCTTTCAATACCGACAAAGAGAGAGGGTTTGAATCCTCTCTCTGTCGGAGCAAATTTAAGCCAAAGAAGCGTTAATTATAGGTAGTTGATCCAATCGCCGAGGACAGGAGCGACTTTGGCGCAGTATTCCGAATCCTCGAGGACGAGGCGTCCGCCGGTGGAGGACATCCACCAATCATAGCCTCTGTCGTTCTTGCAAGGCGTGGCCGGAGTGCCGTCTTCCTTAGCATCCCCGTCATGGCTGTGGTCGAAGGTCTTAGCGACAGTCGGGCTGGAGGAATAGCCACCCATGTCTTTGCCCCAAGGCTGGAAACCATCATGAGTCGTGACCATGAAGTTGATCAAGGCGCAGCTGGTCCAGGGGAAGGGGGAGGTCTTTAGGACCTGAAGGTAATGCTTGTACATATACCCACCGAAGCCCTTGTAGCCTTCATTATAAGCGGCGATGTCGATCCAGGTGTTGGAAGTCGCCTCGGTCTCCTGAGTGGAGCGGAACTTGGAATAGACGAGCAAGCCCGCGGCGCCGCCGGATTCCTTTTTGGTGAGGTTGGCCTGAATCGGGCCGTCATCGGTGACTTTGGTGTAGTTCTTGAGGAAGCTGTAGATCCAGGCGAGAGCGTACTTCCCGTTCGCGCCGAGATTCAGATCGGCAGCATAGCTTTCGATGCCGGCATTGGGATCGGCGATGACCGCATCGACCTTGGCTTTGTCCTCCGTGCTGAGGGCATCATAGCCTTCCTTGACGTAAGCAGCATAGGTGTCCTTGGTCAGCATGTAGAGGAAGTTCTGGCCGACCGGTTCGCTGGCTGGAGCCATGAACTGAGTCTTAACGTTGAGGGCGAAATCCCAGCAGTTGTTGTAGACGTGCTGGACGTTATCGCTATCGGGATTGGTGTTATAGGCGAAGACTTTATTAAGGGACTGCAAGGCAAGCGGCTCGCCGTCGAGGGCTTTGTTGCCGTCCCATTCCTTCGGAATGTAGTTGATGAGATATCCTTTGTCGATCATCTTGGACTTGATTTGGGAGCCGTCCTGGATGAGCGTCATCGAGAGGTTGTGGGAAGCTCCCTCGACGTCGTTTTTGATCTGGGTAAAGATCTGGTTGTTCTTCGGCTGAGTGGATTTAACTTCAAAGTTGAAGTTTTTGTCATATTTATCTTGGCAATATTGGACGAAGGCCGTGGCCGCGGTCGGGGTACGGGAGGAGTTGGCGATCATATAGAAGGTCTTGCCATTGATTTCCTCCATGGCTTTCTTGTAAAGCTCCTCCTTGTCCATGGTCATGGCTTGTTCCACGACTTCCTGAGCATGGGTCTTTGCATCCCCGTTTCCACCGGCGCAAGCGGTGAGCGCCCCGCCAAGCAAAGCGGCCGAGACGACTAGAAGAGTAAGATTCTTCTTCATAAATACCTTTCTGCGGAGATCTAAAGTCTTCCGCCATGTGAAGTAAAAAGAGCGCTAGCTTCTAGGCCTTTTTCGCTTCATATGCATTTATCTTAGAGTGGAAGCGCTTCCAATTCAATACCGAAGTTTGTACTTCTGTTAATTTTTTTAAGCTTAAAACCGCCTGCTTCTTATTGAAAATCAATATCTGATTTCCGTGGCTAAAAGAAAAGGCCCCCCGTGGGGGCCCGCAAAAGAAAAGAGCTCGGCAGCGCGCTATTTTCAGGGGGCGACCCCCCTATCGTCGCCGCGGCGGAGCTTAACTTCCGGGTTCGGGATGG
>SFUB01000002.1 GCA_004561785.1 bacterium
AGATTTATCTCCTGCTAAAATACGAACAGAACCATAAGTAGAATCTGAATAATAAATATTTCCACTACGAACATCCAAACCACTTGCAAGAAAACCACTACATCCTACACAATCAGGTCCATATCCACTAAGACTCCCTATCTGAGTTTCTAATACATCACTAACTTCTTCTTCAACTGGAGAAGAAACTTCTTCAGTAATACACTCTTTTTCTTGACTATACTTTGAAACTTCTTCTTCAACACTGTTCTCTACATCATCTTGTATATTTATCAAATCATCCTGTTTTTCTTCAACAACTTGATTTTCTTTAAAATTCACAAGATCTGAACTTTTAAGTTTCTTAACATCAAGCTCAGTAGAAATTGTGATAGAATCCATACTATGAATTCCAATTCCTATAATATAAGCAATAATTCCTACTACTAAAATAGTATTTAGAATATAACTACAAATTTTCATAAAAAAACTCCTTTCGGGCCATGGCATTATACAGGCGCGCGCATGTAAGTGAAAAGGAAAAGATTGTCGAAAACGCGACCGGCGAGTATCCCCACTACCGATTTAAAGCAGCAGGGTCGCGGCCTGGTCCTTTTCAAGGGCGAAGATGCATCCAGAGACATTTAAGACAGCTTTCTCGCCCCGATTCAAAAAGGCGAAAACCTTCTTTCCGTCGGGATTGATAACGCCGCAGGCGAAAAGATCGGGGAGGGGTGAGTCTAAACGCAGGCTCTTGGCCCCGGGGCGGATGAAATGGGAGAGGTGATAGATCGCGTAATAAGACGGCAATAAGAAGGGCTTCCCCTCCTTCATCATGACGGGGGCTTCGCAGAAGTTCCCCACGTGGTTCGGGCCGCCTTTTTCATCCAGGAGCAAATTCCAATCCAGGAAGAGCGTGCATCCGTTGTTGAGGTCCTGGATGTAATTCTCTAGGTAGCGGAGGAAGGAGGAATAAGCGCCGATCTCCCCGGCGAAATCGTTGGTGAGGGTCTCGACGCATCCTTCGGTGAAGATGAAGCGTTTGTCCGGATGCTCCAAGACGGCTTTCTTGACCTCCTCGAAGGCGACGCGGTCATACCAATGGAAGGCGACGCCGGAAGCGTCTATTGAATCGAGGGATAGAATCTTGTCGATTCTCCGGCGCAGGTTGTCTCGGTTGTGGTCGTGGACGAAGATCTCGGCGTCCGGGTTCTCTTTCTTGAGTTCTTTGAGCAGGGCGGCCTCTTCCTCGGGGGAATAGAGGCAGGACTCCCAGGTTTGCTTGGCCTCGGGCTCATTCTGGACGGTGAGGCAACTCACGGGTAGGCCCCGCTTCTCCATCTCTTTTCGGAATAAGGCGACGTATTGAGCCTGTTTAGGATAATCCTCGGGTTTGAGTTTGCCCCCACGGCATTTCTGCCCGTTATCTTTCCATAGAGCCAAAGGGGACCAAGTGGAGGCTAAAAGAGACAAGGAAGCCGCTTCTTTTTTCGCGTCGAGGAGCATCGGGATGAGCTTTTTGTCTTCGTGGGAAAAAGAGAAGGTAGAAAGGTCTTCCCCCTCGGTGTAGTCAAATTCCCCCAAGGAGAAATCGCTGCTGCCGACGCAGACCCTGCCAAAGGTATAGGCCAGCCCATCTCGCGAGAAGCAGGCTTTGAGGAAGGCCTCGCGGTCCTCTTCGCTTAAGGAAGCGTATACGTGCGCGGCGCTTTCGGTGAAGGCACCCCCGAACCCCAAAAACGGGAAGTGGGATAATCCCTCGTCGATTTTCACCGGGACCGCCTCCCCCGCTTCAAGAGGCGAGGCTTTCTGAAGGTAGGATCCTTCTCGGCTTAGATAGAGTTCCATGGTCAATTCCTTTCCCCGGCCCTTCCGGAGGAGAGCTGGAAATAAAGCTCCAGCAACAAAGCGTTGTGGTAATCGCGGATGTCGAGTTCGGTCTTCTCGATGAAGGCGTTCAGGCGATAGGAGAAGGTGTTTCGATGGATGAAGAGTTCCTTGGCCGAAAGCGAGGCGTCGAGCCCGCAGCGGAGATAGGTGCCCGCGGTGAGCATCAGCTCATGGTCGAGCTTCGAGAACATCGAGGCGAGCAAAGGGTAGGAAGAATAATCCCCGAAGTTCATCTCCTTCATCAAGACGTCGGGAGGAAAAACCGCTTGGTTCGGAAAATAAGTGAGGGCGTTGCGGAGCAAATGAATCGACAAAGGATCCCGGGCGTGGGTGCAGAGAAAAGACAAAGACCCCTGCAGATCCTCTCGAAGAGGCAGTAGCATTGAGGAGATCGCCGGGTAATCGGACGAGGATAAAACGAGCTCCCCTTCGCAGGGCGAATAATAGACGAGGCTCTCCAAGGATAGCCCAGCCCCTTCCAAAGCCGCCTCAAAGCTCTTTTTGGGGATCGAGGAGGTGGAAAGGAACAGGAAATGTTTGTTCATGCGTGTCTCATTATCGCAGGAAAAGGATTCGGGAAAAAGACTCCAGAAAGAAGGAGACGCTTGCAGGGATGGAAACGGCAAGCCGCATCGAAGTCAAAGTCTTTGAAAGCTGAAATACATGCCTAGCCCATCCAATAGAAGGAAAGGCAAGGAACATGCCAGATAGGAAATCGATCCCGATCCGAGCCCTTCATAAGAGCCGTAGACGGGGAGGGAGAGAAGGACCAGAAAGCATGAGAGGGCAACCAAGGCAAAATGGATCAAAGCAAGATATCGGGCCAAGATCGAGGAGGGCTTCCGGCTGATCGAGGCGACGAATAGCCATAGCGAAAAGGCAGTCAGGAGCAAGGTGAAGGAGAACAGGATCAGCCCCAAGGGAGTCGGGGAATATTCGATCATCCGCCTAAGCGGCAAAGAGGAGGAATCGATGCGGACCCCGCCGAAGATGAGGTCATACCAGGAGGGGCTGAGGGGAGAGGAACCATAGGCTTTGCCCAAGAAGCAAAAGAAAAGCAGACTCGAAAGGAACGAGGATAGGCAATAGAAGATTTTGGCCAGCGGCAGCTTCGTTTTCATGCTCGTTTAGGATAGACGGCGGCTCGTTTTCTATCAACGGCGTCTAGAGTTTGGGAAGGCAGGCGGCGATGTAGCTTTGGCCGAGCCGTTTGAAGTTCTCGTCGCCGCTAAGAAGATCCATGGCAATGCCCCTCGAATCGAGGTATTCCTTGGCTTTTTCTAGAAGCAAGTCCCCTCCTTCCCCGGTCATGACGCGGCCTAAGAGCAAGGCTGATTTCACGGGGTAGAAAAGGGAAAGGTAGGCTAACGCGGTCCCTAGATACAAACCCATGTCGCAATAGGCGTCCCGGACGAGAGGGTCGTTTTCTTTCATCTTGGCTTGGATTTGCAGGAGTTTCTCGGCGAGGGAGCCATGGAGTTCCATTCCGTTATTCTCAAGGAGCAGGATGATCCCTTTTTGCGATAGGTATTCCGAGGCCGCTCCCTGGACGGAGAAAAGATAATGCTTCCTGGCGTTTTTCGAAAAATTGACCGGGCATTTGCTGAGCTCGTTGATCCAAGAGAGCAAATGGCCGTTCTCGGCGTACCCGGCGGCGAAGGAAGTGCCCAACGCTAGACCCAAGACGTTTTCCTGGCGGAAGAGGATCTGGGCCCCGATCGCGGAGACGTCCCCGTCGTTTTCGACTTGGAAGGGGACATTCCCGAAAAGGGAGGGAATGAGCTGCTTAAAAATCGGGCGGACGTGGGCCTTCAGATCGTCCTCGGGGACGGATCGGAACAAGGCGGGGAAGGTAAGTTCGTTGTCCAAGACCACACCGGCCGTGGAGACCCCCACCGCATCGACCCGTTCTAGATGCGAGGAGGCGGAAAGAAGCGAAGCGCGGATGCCCTCTTCTTGGTAGCGCCAATCCTCCTGGGACTTCGGATCCCAAAGGACTTCCTCGGAATAAACCACCTTGCCATCGACGCAGGCGGTCACCTTGCGGTCGCTCCCACCGAGGTCAAGGCCGATCCTATGCCCGGAAAAGGAATCCCCGAACGGGATGGGGATGTCTTTCCTTTCCGGAAGAGCGGGGCATAAAGACATCGAGATGTCGAAGGCCATGATCTTGCTGGCCGCCTCCAACGAAGATTGGATCTCTTCATCGCGGCTGGATTCCTTGAGGAACTTTTGGGCGAAAGGGCTCACGGGGCCAAGGAGGATGTGCTCCCCGCCGATCATCCAAAGAAGGCTCAGAAGGATCTTCTTGGCCATGAAATAGGATTCTTCGAAATCTTCGCTCACTCGGAAAGAAAAGGGATAGCAGAGCCCGCTTTCGCGGGTGATTGCGATCCCAAAAGGAATATCGGCGCGCGATTGAAAGGAAAGGAAGGAATCGTAGGCGGATTCGAAATTCCTTTCCAAACGGAAAGAAGGGGAATCGGAGCTCATTTTCCGCCCACGCCTTTATCGATGGAGGCACCGGTGATCCTGTTGACGATGAAGTTGATGAGCAGAACGGTGACGATGATGAGGAGGTTCAAGGCGTTCGCGTGCTGCGGCCAGTATTGCATCCAGCTGTCGAGCAAGGTGGTGAGCAAGGTCGTCTGGGCGCCGCAAAGGAGGACGAACAGGGAGAGTTCCCTCATGCAGGAGGTGAACGGGAGGATATAGCCGGAGATGAAGGTCGATTTCTGAATTGGGAAGATGATGCGGACCATGCGCTTCCACCAAGGGATGTTTTGAATGGTCGCGGATTCCTCGATCTCGGAGGAGAGCTGCATCATCGCGGAGATGCCGCTGCGGGAGGCGAAGGGGAGGTATTTGATCGAGCCGACGATGATGAGGAGGATCATCGATCCCTGCAAACCCCAGGTCTTTCCGATCGAAAGGAAAGCGACGCCCAAAGCCATGGAAGGCATGAGGTAGGGCAAGAAGGCGAGATTATCGAGGGCTTTGGAGAGGAAGGTATCGCGCTTCTTGGCGACGGCATATCCAACCAAAACGCCCAAGCTGCCGGCGATGAGGGCGCAGGAGACGGAGAGGAGGAGCGAGTTCCCGAAGGCTTTCCAGACCTCAGGCTCGAAGAGGATGCCTTTTAGACCGTTATTGGTGGAGGTCGATCCTTGGGAGATCCAATACTCAAGGGTAAAGGTCGAATAATCGCCCGGAATGACGCAGAGGGATTCAAGCGCGAAGGTGACGAGCGGAGCGATGGAGAAGAAGAGGCAGATGACGACCAAGATCACGGCGCCGACCCACTTCCCCCACTTAAGATCGATATAGGAGATCTGGCCGGATTTGCCGGAGACGGTCGTGAAGTTCTTTCTCTTGCCGGTGAGCAGCTGGTTGGCAAGGAGGATCGAGACGCCGAGGACGATCAAGACGATGCCCATGATGTAGCCTTGGCCGAACCTTCCGCCGTTGATGAACATCTTCATGTAAGTGGTAAGGAATTTATATCCGCCGCCGATGTATTGAGGAACGGCGTAGGCCGACATCGAGGAGGCGAAGACGAGAAGGAACGTCGACATGATGGCGGGCATCACGATCGGCAAGGTGATCTTGCGGATGATCTTGAAGCGGCTGGCCTGAAGGATGGTGGCCGCCTCTTCGAGGTTGGCGTCCATGTTCTTGAGGATGCCGCCGATTAGGATGTAGGCGAAGGGGGCGTAATGGAGGCCCAAGACGATGGCGCTAGGAACCAAGCCGTAGACCATTTCGTAAGGGACGGAGATGTGGAATAAGTTGTAGAGCATGCCGCCCACGCCGGTGCCGATGGAGGGATTCTGGAAGAAGTTTTTCCAGAAGGTGGCAAGGGTCCAGGAAGGCATGATGTAAGGGAAGACGAAGACCGAGGAGATGATCTTTTTGCCTTTGATGTTGGTGCGGGTGATGAGGAAGGCCACGACTCCGCCATAGAGGATGGCGATGACGGAAGACATCAAGGACATCAAAAGGGAATTTTTCAATGGCTCATAGAAGTATTGGACCGCGTAAGGGGAGGCGAAGAGATACCACCACCAATAACCGGTGAGATCCCCCATTTTGGCCCCCTTTAAAAAGACCAGTTCGTTGATGGAGGAAACGGTGAAGCTCGATGAAATCAGGGTGATGGCCGGATAAACGGTGAAATAAAGCAAAACCAAGCACCCGACGACGAGGATCACGTTCGCCGGAACGCGCAGAAACTGAATGAAATGGCGGAAAGCCAAGCCGATGGGGCTGACTTTGCGGCTTTTTTCGAGAACCGATGCTGCCATAGAAAAATCTCCTTCGAAATAAAGCGAAATCGGGGCGGACATTCGGTCCGCCCCGAAGTAGTCTAACGGCGAATTACTTGATGCCGTCGATCCAGGGGCTCAATTCGGCCTGGACTTCGTTGATCCACTTCCCGTCTTCCATGACGAGGGTGTTCTTGTAGAAGCTGAGGTCCTTGTCGCCATCATGGACGGGGACGTCTTTGTTCGCGGAATAGCCGCCAATCGAGGAAGCCCAGGGTTTGAAGCCTTCTTCCGTCATGAGGTAATTCGTGAAAAGCATGGCGGTGTAGGGGCGAGGTCCGTGGGTGGCGAGCTGAGCATAGAGGCCATACATGAAGCCGGCGAACGGGGTGATGCTCTCCTGTTCCCAAGCGCCGACGGTCAAATTGTCGGAAAGAACAGAGCTCGAGCGGAGCTTAGAAAGGACGAAGAGGCCGACTTTGCCGGAGTTCTCAGGCTTAGAAAGGCCGTTGGCGATGTCGGTATCACCGCCAAAGGAGGTGGTATCGGCGTTCTGGAGGAAGCCTTTGATCCAGGCATAGGAGGCATTCTTCAACTCGCCGGTGGGCTGGAAATCCTTCCCGTAATAATCCTTGTAGGCCTTTTCCATCTTGGTCACCCAAGAGGGGGAGGTCAAGGTCATGAGGAAGTTCTTGTTGACGGCTTCTTTTTCCGGAGCCTTGAAGTAGATCCTATTTTTGTATTTGGCGTCGAGAAGTTCCCAAACGTTGGTGAATTTCGGGGCGACTTCGCCTTCGACGTTGTTCCACATGAAGAGCTTGTTGATGTATTGGTTGGCGAGAGGAACAAGTTCATTCGCGTCCAACTTGCTGTCGAAGAGGTTGCTATGGTAGTTGGTGAGGATGTCCGAGTTCTTGCGATAAAGATCAAGGGTGGCGGAATCCTGGATGAGAGTCATAGAGGCGCCCTCGGAATTGTTGGCAGATTCAGCCTCATTGCCGAGAAGGGTGAAGGTCTCGGTATCGCTCTTTTTGGAGCCAATGGCGTTGTCGGCGTTCAGCCCGAGTTCCGCGCCGTATTTGGCGACGAAGTTGTTGACGGCGTCTTTGATGCGGGAGGTGTTCCCGTAGGCGATGAACTTCCCGGATTCCTTTTTGGCCTCCGCGAGAAGCTCCTCGTTGGTCATCTTGGAGCCTTTTTCGGCGATTGGGTCCAAAGCGGTGGAAAGGGCTCCATCGCCATCCCCCCCGCCGTTTCCACCGCAAGCGGTGATGCCGATAGCCGCCAATCCGATGAGTGCGGCTGCAAGCAGTTTTTTCTTCATTTTTACTCCTTCAACCCATGAATGGGCTGGTGACTCTTGGTCACATTGTGGTTTTATTTTGCCTTGAAAGGGGTTTCAAATCAACCGGAGACGCGAAAATAATGAAGAGAAAACGTTGTTTTTTTACTTTTTATTAGTTTAGAGAATCTCTTTTGCCTCTTTTTCCGTTTGTCTAGAATTCCTTTTGGCTTAGAATGTCCTTTCTATGAAAGAGTTGTTTGCATCCTTGAAAAGAACGATCCGCGATTGCAAAGGGCTTTTCTTTTTGAATTTCTTCTCGCAATTCCTGATGGTTCTTTTTTCCGTGCTCACCACTTTCTTGATTAAAGTGCTCGTGGATTTCCTTCAGGGGACCTTGGGGGAAGCCGAGTTTTTGGAGAAGTGGGTCTTGGATCTCATCAGTTTCGGGAGAGGCGTCGGATTCCTGAACGAGAACCCCCACGCCTTGATATTGTCCGTCATCCTTTTCGGATTCCTCTCGGCGTCGAGCTCGGTGTTCCGGATGCTGATGCGCGGATACTGCGCCGAAGAGGTGAAGAAAACGCTTCAGCTCGATTTATTCAACCACCTTGAAAAGCTTCCTTATCCCTATTATAAGTCCCACAAAGAAGGGGATCTCATCCAAACCTGCACCCGCGATGTCGACGTCGTCCAGCGGTTTTTCATCGGGGACCTTTCCCAGGCAAGCTACACCCTTTTCGTCTTCGTTCTTTGCTTCTTGATCTTGATGGGGATCTCGTGGAAGCTCACTTTGCTTTCGCTTTGCCTATTCCCGATCATGTTCCTCTATTCCTATTTCATGATCAAGAAAGTCCGCAAAGCCTACGCGGATACCGATGAGGTCGAGGCGAGGATGACCGACGATATCTCGGAGAACCTAGCCGCGGTCAGGATCGTGAAGGCCTTCAACCAAGAGAAATTCGAGATCGGCCGCTTCGAGCTGCGTCTAAGGGAATACAGGAATTCCTATTTGGCCTGGAAGAAACTCTCCTCCTTCTTCTACGCAAGCTCGGACATCTTCATCTTCGCCTCCCGGGTTCTGGCCTTGCTTTATTCCATCTATTTGGCCACCAAATCCCCCGCCGAGATCACCGCGGGGACGGTCGTCTTGGCTTATCTATTCGTCAACATGATGGTCTGGCCGATGCGAAGCCTCGCCACCTCGATGGCCAATATGGGTCAGGCGATCGCAAGCAACGACCGGATCGCCGCCGTCATGAAGGAGCGGGAAGAGGACACCCATTCCGGGGTGACTCCCCCCATCAAAGGGAAGATCGAATTCCAGGGGGTGACCTTCGCCTATTTCGACGAGCCGGACAATAACGTCCTCAGCGGGGTGAACTTCGTGATCGAGCCGGGGCAGACCGTGGCCATCATGGGCAAGACGGGATCCGGAAAAAGCACTCTGTCCCTCCTTTTGACGCGTCTATACGACGCGACGGAAGGCCAAATCAAAATCGACGGCACGCCCATCGAAGAGATCCAGAAGCATTACCTCCGGACCCAAATCGTCCCGGTGCTGCAGGATCCCTTCCTCTTCTCCAAATCGATCGCCGAGAACATCTCCGCCTCCCGGAAGGGGGCTTCCCGGCAAGAGATCAAACGGGCCGCCTACATCGCCTCGGTCGATCAGGCGATTTCTCGCTTCGAGGAGGGCTATGACACCCCCGTCGGCGAGAAGGGAGTCACTTTGTCCGGAGGCCAGAAGCAAAGGATCGCGATCGCCCGGACCATCCTCTCCGGGGCTCCGGTGCTCCTATTCGACGATTCGCTCTCGGCGGTCGACATGGCCACCGATTTGAGCATCCGCAGAAGGCTCAAGAGCCTCGATGCTTCCTCGACGATCATCCTGATCACCCATCGCGTCGCGACGGCGAAGGACGCCGACCTGATCCTGGTCCTCGACGAAGGCAAAATCATCGAAGCGGGGACCCACGATCAGCTGATCGGCAAAAACGGCATCTACGCCCGGATCCATTCGATCCAGGCGTCGTTGCAGGGAAAGGAGGAATGACATGGCTGGCGGTTTCCAGGAAGAGAAGCTTCCGAACAAGCTCAATTTCGGCGTTTGGCTGCGCATCGGCAAATACGCCTTCCGACGCCCTTGGATCTTGATCCTCATTTTGTTCTTGACCCTTTTTGTCACCTTCTACGACTCAAGCTTCGTCCCAACCATGAACGCCGCGGCGGTTCAGGCGGCCACGGACAATCCGGGGACGATTCTTGATTTCTCCTCGCTTTATCTAGAGGCCACGATGATCTTCGGATTCGAGATAAGGCTCAACTACTGGTGGTTCCTCTTCCTGCAGGTGGCGATGATCTTGGTCCGCTCGGTGGCGATCTTCTTATCCTTCTATTTTTTGAACTTCATCTCCGTCGACGTCATGACCGCTTTGAGGAGAGACACCTTCAAAAAGGTGCAGGAGCTCCCCTTCTCCTATTTCGACACCACTTCCTCCGGCTGGCTGATCGCCCGCATGAACGGGGACACTTCCGCTTTGGGGGACGTCCTCTCTTGGAACCTAAGCAACATCGTCTGGTCCTCTTTCGAACTCGTCTTCTCCTTCGTGACCATGTTCTCCGTGAATTGGAAGCTCTCCCTTTTGGTCTCGATCTCGGTCCCCGTCATGGCTGTTTTGATCCCCATTTTCGAAAGGACGCTTCTGAAAGCCCACCGCGCCGCCCGCCAAGAACACAGCGCCTTCGTCGGGTGGCTCGCCGAGGCCATCAACGGGGCCAAAACCATCAAAACCCTCGCGATTGAGGATCAGACGGAGGAAGAGGCCAAACAAATCGCCGAATCGATCAAGAGAAAGAGGCTCAAGGCCGTCCGGATCAACGCTTTCTTCGGTCCCCTGATTTCCCTTTGTTCTTCTTTGATGATTGCCTTGCTCCTATACTGCGGCTTCTATTTCCCCAATTCCTTTGGGTTAGAGGCGGCGACCACCGCGGCGACCCTGGTCTTGTTCGTGAGTTTCACCCAGAATATCTACAACCCCATCGAAAGCCTTTCCGAGACCTTCTCCGACTTCATCTCCGTCCAAGCGGGGGCCGAGAAGATCTCCCAGATGCTCGACGCCGAGGTCGAAATCAAAGACAAGCCGGAGGTCGTTGAGAAATACGGCACCCTCCTGGAACCCAAAAAAGAGAACTACGAGCCCTTGAAAGGCGACATCGTCTTCCGCGACGTCTGCTTCCGTTACAAAACCGGGCCCGAGGTCATCCATTCTCTTAATCTCAGGGTCCGAGAAGGGAAGAGTCTCGCGATCGTCGGCGAAACGGGCAGCGGCAAGTCCACTCTGGCCAATCTCCTCTGCCGCTTCTACGAGCCGACGTCCGGATCCATCCTCGTCAATGGCTCCGATTACCGGAATCTGAGCCTAGGCTACCTCCGCAGCCGCATCGGCTATGTCCAGCAGACTCCCTTCGTCTTCTCCTCCTCTTTCAAGGACAACATCGCCTATGGCTCCCCCGAGGCGACCCAAGAGCAAATCGAGGCGGCCGCCAAGCTCGTCGGGATGCACGAATTCATCCTTTCCCAGAAAAAAGGCTACGACACCATCCTAGACGAAGGAGGGGGCATGCTCTCTCAGGGTCAGAAGCAGCTCATCAGCTTCGCCAGGGCCATCGTCAAGAACCCTTCGCTATTGATCCTTGACGAAGCCACGAGCAGCATCGACACCGAGACGGAGAAAGAAGTCCAATCCGCCTTGCTTAAGCTGCTCAAGGGAAGGACCTCGATCATCATCGCCCACCGCCTCTCCACGATCGTCGACTGCGACGCCATCTTGCTCTTGGACAAAGGCAAGATCCTCGAGCAAGGCAGCCACAAGGAGCTGATGGAAAAGAAAGGGGCCTACTATTCCCTTTACATGGACCAATTCAAGGATTTGTCCTTGGATGAGCAGATCGACGCCTATCAGGAGCAGATCGAGGCCCATGGCATAAAAATCCGATAAAAAGTTAATTTCTCTTCTTAAGGGCCGAAAGGCCCTTTTTAAAATTGAAACTCGCGGGCATTAGACCCATAATAAAGCCAACTAACCAGGAGGTTATCAAATGTTAGTCAACGCAACAAGGATGCTGAAGGAAGCCCACGAAGGTCATTACGCCGTCGGGCATTTCAACATCAACAATCTCGAATGGACCAAAGCCATTCTTCTCACTGCCCAAGAGCTCAACTCGCCGGTCATCCTCGGCGTCAGCGAGGGCGCCGGGAAATACATGGGCGGATTCAAGGTCGTCGTCGCGATGGTGAAGGCCCTCGATGAGTGCCTCGGCATCACCGTGCCGGTGGCCCTCCACCTCGACCACGGCACCGAAGCCGGCGTCCGCGCCTGCATCGAGGCCGGGTTCACCTCCGTCATGTTCGACGGCAGCGCCCTCCCCTTCGAGGAGAACCTCAAGAAGACCGCTGAGCTCGTCAAGCTCGCCCACGACAAGGGCCTTTCCTTCGAGGCTGAGATCGGCTCGATCGGCGGCACGGAAGACGGCGTCACCGGGCAAGGCGAAGTCGCTGATCCCGAGCAAGCCGCGGCCATGATCAAGACCGGCATCGACTTCCTCGCCGCCGGCATCGGCAACATCCACGGCATCTACCCCGCGAACTGGACCGGGCTCCACTTCGATGCCTTGGCCAAGATCGACGAAGTGACCGGGGACGTCCCCCTCGTCCTTCACGGCGGAACCGGCATCCCCGACGAGATGATCAAGAAAGCCATCTCCGGCGGCATGTCCAAGATCAACGTCAACACCGAGTGCCAGCTCGTGTTCGCCGAGGCGACCATCGAGTATTGCAAAGCCGGCAAAGCCGACCCGACCGCCGAGAACAAGGCCAAGGGCTACGATCCGCGCAAACTCCTCAAGCCGGGCTTTGAGGCCATCAAAGCCAAGGTCAAGGAGAAGATGGAGCTCTTCGGCTCCGTCGGAAAAGCCGACTGAAGACCAGAGAAGCACCCCCTCGCCGGGGTGCTTTTTTCGTTGCGGAATACCGGTTTTTCTTCGTCCTTGCCTTCTTTTCTTTCTTTTCCTATTCAAAAGGGGTGAGTTGCATTAAGATGAGTCCATTATGGAAAAGAAGATCCCGGATTACATCCATCCCGCGGGCTACGGGAAAACGACGTTGGCCTATTTGATCGACGCGGCTTTGACCGTCGCGATGATTTTCGTCCTCTATTATTGCATCGGGCCCACTTTGATCCTGCCGGCCCAAGGCTACTCGGAGAAGTACGATGCCTACACCGGCTTCGTCAAGGACAGCCATCTGACCGTCGGCGACGCGATGGGGACGTTTTTGAGCTACGACGCCGGGATGACCGCGGAATCCGGAGAATCCGAAACGAAGGCCGGTTACCAGAAATACCAAGAGGCGGTCACTTATTACTACACCAAATTCATCCCCGGAAACGAAAACGCCGTGTTCTACGAAGAAGACGGCGTCGCCAAGGATGCGGACGGTTCCTATAACGTCGATTCGGTTAAGGCGTTCGTCCTGAAGAAAGTCTACGCGCTGAACCCCAACGGCACCCCGATCCTTGACGAGGGCACCCAAAAGCCCAAAGACCCCTACTTCGTCTTGGACGAATCGACGGAAGATCCTTATGACGTCAAGCTCGGCGAGGAATACACCGGCGAACTCGACAACGTCAAATTGACCCTCCTCCGCGATTACTTCTTCGCCGAAGGCAAAGGCGTCTATTACGATGCGATCGCCCATCTCTCCGCTCAGCCCTATTTCACCGGGCTGCAGTCGGAGCTCGGCATGATCCGTTATCTTTCTTTCCTCCCCGCTTTCATCATCTCCCCCTTCCTCTTCTTCTTCCTGATCCCCCTCTGCGTTCCCAATGGCAAAACAATCGGCAAGTTGATCGCCAGGACCGCCGTCTTGGGCGCGGATGGGTACAAAGCCAAGAAGCTCAACATCATTCTCCACTACGCTTGGCTCACGATCATCTGGGAGACCTTGCTGATCCCCAACACCGCGATCGGCATCATGACCTTGATGCTCATGCTCCTCATCGACTACATGGCCCTCATCCTCTCGAAGAACCATCAGTCCCTCCATGACAAAGTGGCCAGGACCATCGTCATCAACAGCAAAGAGTCGGTTTGGTTTGCCGACGAGGAGACCGCCCTCGCCTTCGCCAAGGCCCACCCAGACTCCCCCTGCGCCTCCTTCTACCGGGCCAAAGGGCTCCTCTCCGATCCCATGTCTTCGGCGGAGGAGCAAGCCTTCCTGAGGGAAGAATCGATCGTCGACCTCTCCACGATCGGCAAGGCCAGGGAAAAGGCCAAGAGCATCGTGAGCTTCGATGAGTTCGAAGCCGGCGAAGACAAAAAAGGCGAATGAGCCAACGAAAGAAGGCCGCGGGTCTCCCGCGGCTTTTCCTTATTGGGCCTTTTCCTTATTAATAAGAAGTGAGTTTTTTGTAATGGAGGAAAAGGAAGAGGAAACAAAGAAGGGCGATCCCCAAGCCCACCCCCATCAAGACCAAATGATTGAACGTGAGGCCGAAGAGGCCAAGGAGGGCGAAGCAGAAGGCATCTCCCGCCATGGAAAGGACGTAACGCTTATCGGCTTTCCCTTCCTGCTCAAGCGGGAAGAAAGAAGAGGTGAAGGCAAGCGCGGAGAGAGCGAGGCCCAAAAGGGCAAGAAGAGGGAAGACGATCCCTTGGAAGATCTGGTTCGGAAGAGTTTGGGTGGAAAGGAATTCCCACAGGAAGCGAAGCCCCACTCCCACGGATTCTCCTTTCTCGTTCCAATCGATCGGGGTCTCGAAGACGGGAAGCAAAACGGAGAAGGATCCTAAGAAAGGCAATAGGGGCGTCATGGAAAGGAAAAGGGCCTTCCCTTTCGGGGCGGAGGGAGAGGGTTTCTCCTTCGGGGTTTTGAATTTGGAACCGGGTTTGTATTCTGGCATAAAAAGAGGGGCTTTCGCCCCTCATTCTAGTGGCATTTACCTCAACGGTGAAGATTGTATTTCTTCAGATGCCAGATATCGCGGTTGTATTCCTCGATCGTGCGGTCGGAGGAGAAGAAGCCGGAATTCGCGATGTTAGTCGCCGCCATCTTAGCCCACTTCTCTTGGTTTTTATATTCCGCCTCGATGGCTTCGCAAGCCGCGCAATAGGCGCGGTAATCGGCCAAGACGAAGAACTGGTCGTTGCGGTTCATGATCTCGTCGAAGATCATGCGGAAGCGGTTCTGATCCCCCTGGCACCAAGGGCCGGTGAAGAGGGAATCGATGATTTCCTTCACCTCGGGATCGGAGTTGTAGACGTCCCAAGGAGAATAAGTGCCCTTTTCGTTCATCTCCTCAACTTCGTCGGCGGTGAGGCCGAAGATGACCTCGTTCTCCCTGCCGGCGCGATCGGCGATCTCGATGTTGGCCCCATCGAGGGTCCCCAGCGTTATGGCCCCGTTCATCATGAGTTTCATGTTGGAGGTGCCGGAGGCTTCTTTCCCGGCGGTGGAGATTTGCTCGGAAATGTCGGCGGCTGGGATGATATGCTCGGCCAAGGTGACCCCGTAGTTCTCGACGAAGAGGATCTTCATGAAGGCGCTTGCCCTCGGATCCTCGTCGATGACTTTTGCGACCGCGAGGATGAGTTCGATGATCTTCTTGGCGAAGGTGTAGCTCGGCGCGGCTTTGGCCCCGAAGATATAGGTGTGCGGGGTCATGGCGAAGTTCGGGTCCTTCTGCATTTTGAGGTAGATGCCCATGATGTGGAAGAGATTGAGCAGCTGCCTCTTGTAGGCGTGGAGCCTCTTGATCTGGACGTCATAGATGGAGTCCGGATTCAGTTGGACCCCATAGGTCTTGAAGGCGAAGGAGGCGAAGTCCTTCTTGTTCTCGGCTTTGACCTTCATGAGCTTTTTGAGGAACTTCGGGTCGTTCACGAAGGGCTTCAGTTTTGAGATCTCCTTCTCATAATTGCTTCTCCAGCCTTCCCCGATGGTCTCGTCAAGCAAAGCGGCGAGGCGGGGGTTGTCGTAAGCGACCCAGCGGCGTGGGGTGACCCCGTTGGTCTTGTTGTTGAATTTATTGGGGAAATAACGGTAGAAGGCCGAGAAGGTGAAGTTCTCGAGGATGCCCGTGTGGATTTTGGCGACCCCGTTGACGGAATAGGAGGCGTAGATGGCCATGTTGGTCATGTGGATCTGGCCGTCCTTTATGATGGCCATCTCGTAGCGGTCGCTCGGGGATGGGACATTGGCGTTCAGGAAGAGGTTGAACCTGCGGGAGATTTCCTCGATGATCATGAACACGCGCGGGACGAGGGTCCTGACGTAATTGACCGGCCACTTCTCCAAAGCCTCGGGCATTACGGTGTGGTTGGTGTAGGCGAACATCTTGGTGACGATGCTCCAAGCGTCGTCCCAGCCAAAGCCGTATTCGTCCATCAAAAGCCTCATCGCCTCGGGGATCGCGAGGATCGGGTGGGTGTCGTTGAGCTGGAAGACGTAGCAATCCGGGAGGTTGTCCAGGGTGCCGAAGCGACGGAAATGGGAGCGGAAAGCGCTTTGGAGCCCGGCGGAGACGAGGAAGTACTGCTGGCGGAGGCGGAGCATCCTGCCGTGCTCGGTGGAGTCATCGGGATAAAGGCCGTGGCAAAGCTCTTTGAGGGTGTTCAGATATTCCTCGAAGGGCTGGTCGCCAGGGAGGTTGTTCTCGCTCGGCTCGGCCGACCAAAGGCGGAGGGTGTTGGCCACGCCGTTGCGGTAGCCCGGGATCGAGACGTCGTAGGGTACGGCGCGGACGCAGGTCGCGTTGACGGTGCGGAGGGCATATTCCCCGTTGGGTTTCAGATAAGTCTCGGCGTTGCCGTAGAACTGGACTTCGACGGCGTGCTTGGGTTTGCGGACTTCGAAGACGAAGCCGTTGGAAAGCCATTGGTCCGGGAGTTCCACTTGCTGGCCGTTCACGAACTTCTGACGGAAGAAACCGTATTCGTAACGGATGGTGTTGCCGTGCCCGGGGTAGCCCAAGGAAGCGATGGAATCGAGGAAGCAGGCGGCCAGTCGGCCCAAGCCCCCGTTGCCGAGTCCAGCGTCGGCTTCAAGGTCTTCTAGCTCCCCGATGTCGATGCCGAGCTCTTCCAGTCCGTCTCTAGCGACATCGTAGATGCCTAGGTTCTGCATGTTGTTGAGCAGCAATCGGCCCATCAGGAACTCCATGGAGAAGTAGATGAGTTGCTTCGGGTTGTCCTGGAGGACGTCCTCGCGGCATTGCCGCCAATCATAGCCCGCGTAATCGCGGACCATCTCGCCGAGGATGTCGTATCTTTCGGTGATGTGGCTGTCTTCGACGGAGCGGCCGTATTTCTCCTCAAGGTGCCTGGCGAAGGTCTCTTTGAAGTCTTGTTTGGAATCGAACATGCTATTCTCCTTTTATCTTGTGGTGCATTTGGCTTTCTTTTTGGCAAGGGATCTACTCTTCTTGGCGGGTTGCTTCCCCGCTTCCTTTTGAGGGGCCGACGCTTCCACCGGCTGCTTCTTCTTCACGAAGTAGCAGGCGCAATAGCCTCCGAGCTTAATGCCCATGTGGCAGGGGCGACCCTCCGGACCGCCGCCCGGATTGGAGTGGCAGATGGCGCCATTATACTGGTTTCTTCCGCCGTAGACGTCTTTGTCGGAGTTGAAGATCTCCTCGTACTCCCCTACTTCATAGGTTCCAATTTCGTAGTAATCGTAGTAATTCGGGGTCATGTTGAACACGAAGATCATCTCTTCGCCCCCGGCGTTCCGCTCGAAGGCGAAGACGCTTTGGTCGGAATTGTCGACCATGAGCCACCGGAAGCGGACGGGGTTATGCTCCTCCACGTGCATGGCGGGGTGATAACGGTAGATGAGGTTGAGGTCCCGGAACATGCGGCGAACCGAATCGTGCTTGGGGTAGGCGAGCAATTCCCAAGGCAGGGAGCGGAGCTCGTTCCATTCGTCGAAGGAGGCGAGCTCATTGCCCATGAAATTCAGTTTTTTGCCCGGATGGGCGAATTGGTAAGCGTAAAGGTTGCGCAGCAAGGCGAATTTCGTATCGTAGTCCCCGAACATCTTGTTGATGATGGTGCCTTTGCCGTGGACCACTTCGTCGTGGGAAAGCGGCAGCAGGAAGTTCTCGGAGAAGAAATAGGCCATTGAGAAGGTGAGCTTGTTGTGCTCGTACTTTTTGTAGATGGGGTCTTTGGAATAGTACTTCAGAGTGTCGTTCATCCAGCCGAGGTCCCATTTGTAATCGAATCCCAGGCCCCCGTATTCGACGGGATGCGTGACTTTGGTGAAGTCGGTGGAATCCTCGGCGATCATCATGACCCCGGGATGCCGCTCATGGATCTTCGAGTTCAGGCGGCGGATGAATTCGGTCGCCCCGGTGTTCTCCCCTTTTTGCTTATTGCCGTCCCAATAGACGATGTTGCTGACCGCATCGCAGCGGATGCCGTCGAAATGGAAATACTCGAGGAAGTAGTTCATAGCCGACATCAGGAAGCTCCGGACCGGATCTTTCCCGAGGTCGAACTGGGCGCTGCCCCAAGGGGAGATGGTGTGGGCGGGGTCGGCGTATTCATAGAGACAGGTCCCGTCGAATTCGCGGAGGGCGTAGGCGTCGGTCGCGAAATGGACCGGGGCGAAATCCAGAATTACCCCGAATCCGGCTTGGTGGAGGCGGTTCACGAAGGACATGAGCTGCTTCGGATTGCCGTAGCGGGAATCCACCGAATAGAAACCGGTGGCCTGATATCCCCAAGAGCCATCGAAGGGGTATTGGCAGATCGGCATGATTTCCACGTGGGTGAAGCCGGATTCCTGGAGATAGGGGATAAGGTAATCCGCCACTTCCTCATAAGAGGGATAACGGTCGCCGATCTTCCCTTTCCAAGAGCCGAGATGCACTTCGTAGATCGACATCGGCTTATCGAAGTTGCGATCCCTGCTTTTCATCCAGGCTTCGTCAGACCAAGGGAAGCCATTCACGTCGAATAGTTTCGAGCAGGATCCGGGGCGGTATTCGCTATAGAAGGCAAAGGGGTCGGCTTTATCGACGTATTCCCCTTTCGCGTTCTTGAAGTGGAATTTATAAGACTCGTAATTCAACAAGCCCGGAACGAAGCATTCCCAGACGCCGGAGTCGTCCACCTTCCTCATTTTGTCCGCGGTGACGTCCCAAGAGTTCCAATCCCCGATGACGGAGACGTCGCTCGCCATGGGGGCATAGAGCCGAAAATAGACGCCTTCTTCGATTTCCCCGCCGAGCGAGACGACTTTTCCTTTCTCGCCCCGATGCTTCGGGGGGATCTCAACGGAGACGCGGTTATCCTTGGTTCCGAAGTGGGCGCCGAAGTAAGCGAACGCGTCGATGGTTTGTCCCATCAAATAATCAAGCAAGATGCCATATGCCATAATAATCCGTTTGATTTCTCCTAGGCGGATTATAGGACAAACATAACCGGTAAAAAACCCCTGTGCACGCATGCGAGGCTGAATAAAAGCGAATCAATAAATCGAATTGGGCCATTTTCGGACGTTTTGCCCCCAAATCGATGGATAAGGGTGCTATCATGTTCCCGCAATTGCTCTCTTTTTAAGAGGCAGGAGGAAAAACAATGTACAAAGTGATGGCGGTCAACGCCGGAAGCTCGAGCTTGAAATACAAGCTCTACGAGATGCCCGAGGAAAAAGTCCTTTGCTCCGGAAACGTCGAAAGGATCGGACACGAGGATGGGATCTTCGGAATGAAGCACAACGGGGAGAAAATCCGCGACATCCTGCCCGTCAAGGATCATTCCGTCGCCGTCGATTTGGTTTTGAAGGCTCTCACGAAATTCGGGATCGTCAAAGACCTCTCCGAGATCGTCTGCGTTGGCCACCGCGTCGTCCAAGGCGGGAAGTATTTCTCCAAATCCGTCGATTTCAATGAAGACACCGAGGCCAAGATCACCAAGCTCATCCCCCTCGACCCCATGCACGCCGAGGCCCATTTGATTGGCTACCACGCCTTCAAGAACGCCTTGCCCCACGCCTACCAGATCGCCGTCTTCGACACGGCCTTCCATCAGACCATGGAGCCGGAGGATTACCTTTTCCCCATCCCCTACGAATATACGGAGAAGTTCGACTGCCGCCGCTATGGCGCTCACGGCACCTCGCACAATTACCTCGCCATCAAAGGAAATGAGGACTTCCTTGAGGGGAAGAGGAACACCCGCATCATCTCCTGCCACATCGGCTCGGGCGGATCCCTCTGCGCCATCAAAGACGGGAAATGCGTCGCGACCTCCATGGGCCTCACCCCTTTGGGCGGCATTATGATGGGCACCCGCTGCGGCGATTTGGATCCCTCCGTCTTCTACTACCTCTGCTCCTGCACCGGCAAATCCTATGAAGAGATCTATGACATCCTCAACAAGAAATCCGGCATCCTCGGGGTTTCCGGAATCAGCAACGACACCCGCGACGTCGAAGCGGCCTATGAAAAAGGCGACGAACGCGCCGTCTTGGCCCTCCACCTTTACGCCAGGCGCGTCGCCGACTACATCGGCCAGTATTACGTCCGGTTGGGCGGAGCCGATCTGATCCTCTTCTCAGCCGGCGTCGGCGAGAACGCGCCGATCTACCGCAAAGCCATTTTGGAGAGGGTCCAGGATGCCTTGGGGCTCGTCATCGATTACGAGAAGAACGATCGGGTCCGCGGCGAAGAAGCCCTCATCTCCAAGCCCGAATCCAAAATCAAAGTTGCCATCCTCCCGACCGATGAGGAAGTCATGATCGCCCGCGACTGCGCCAAGAGGATCAAAAATGAGCTCTAATCTCCACCCCGAGGTCCTTTCCTTCGGGAAGGCCCACAAGAAAGAATACGCCGCCATCCGCCGGGCGATCTTGCGCTACAACAAAATCGCCGTCTTCCGCCACATCAAACCTGATTTCGACGCCATGGGCTCGCAGATGGGCTTGGTCACTTGGCTGAAGGACAATTTCCCCGAGAAAGAGGTTCGTTTCCTTGGAGATAACCACGTCACCTTCACCCCGCGCCTATTCCCGGAGACGGAGAACCTCCCCAATGACTGGTTCGCCAAAGGGGATTTCCTCGCGATCATCGTGGACGTTGGGGACGTGGAGAGGATTGCCGATCCGCGTTTCCAGCATGCCCGTTACAAAGTCAAGATCGATCACCATCCCTGCAAAACCGAGATCGCCAAACGCGCCACGGTCTGCGAGAAATCCTCCGCTTCCGCCGCTGAGCTCGTCGCCGATTTCTGCCTCAACTTCAAAGGCGCCAAAATGAGCCAAGAAGCCGCGAGGTATTTCTACATCGGCATCGTCGGTGATTCCGGACGTTTCCTCTTCTCCAGCACCTCCGCTCACACCTTCGCAGTCGCAGAGGAGCTCCTCAAGACCGGCATCAACATCAACAAGATCTATCTGGCCATGTACCAGAAGACCATCCAATCTCTGAAGAATCAAGCCTACGTCCTCTCTCATTTCAGCGTCACCCCCCACGGGGTCTCCTATTACCTTTTGCCTTACGACGTCCAGCAAGAGCTCAAGATCACGACCGAGCAGGGCAAGGAAAACGTCAACCTTTTCTCCAACATCGAGGGGATCAACGCCTGGTGCTCGATCACCGAGGACGTCGATAAGAAGGAACCCTGCTGGCGGATCTCAATCCGAAGCAAGGAAAAAGACATCTCCGGAGTCGCCAACAAATGGGGCGGCGGCGGACACGCCCAGGCCAGCGGAGCCAAGATCAAGGATCTGAGCGAGTTAAACGCCTTCCTTCAAGACTTAGACGACCTCTTCCGATAAAGCAAAAAGCCACACGATGTGGCTTTTTTCATTCTTTGAGAAAACGGATTGCTTCTTTTAGCAAACCTTCATCGATTTGGTTGGCCCGATCTTTCAGAGAAGGGTTTTCCAGCAAATATCGCCGATAGCCTTCTTCGCCGAGTTCTTTGTAAAGGGGCTCCAGAGTATCGTTCGTTAGTTCGAAGGCGTTTTCGGAGAGCCAAGGGTAAACGTGGGTGAAGCCTTGTCTTAGGGCCTTGTGGACGTTTTCGCTTTCTTCTAGAGATGCATATAAGGAGGCTTTTAGAGGCACCGTGGAATCGTTATCGCCCTGAATGAGGAAAGCCTTGCACCCCGAGGAGAGAATTCCGTTCGCGGCGGATAGGCGACGGTCCTCGCCCGCTTTGGTGGCGAGTCCCCAGTCCAAGGTAAGCGAAGTGAAGTCGGCAAGCGAACCGACGTAGTTCCTAGCCATCTCAATCATCTCCGCCTCCGGGTCCACGAAGCCGGAAAAAGACAGTACCCCTTTGATAGGGGAGGGGTAATCGAAGTTCAAAGCGGCCCCAACGGAATAGGCTCCCCAAGAGTAGCCGGCCAAAAAGAGCTCGCCCATTGGCGTGAAAAACTCATTTTGGGTGAATAAATAATCCAAGGCCGCTTTCACGTCATAGGCGCCATCGGCAAGAGAAGACAAGCCATCGCCCTCGCTTCTCCCCGAGGCCCTCATGTCGAAGGAGAACACGCAGTATCCTTGGTTGAGAAGATAATTCTGGACCAAGGCGCTTTGGTCGTCTGCATAGCCCCTTAGCCCATGGGCGAATAAGAAGGTGCCCTTCGGGTTCTCGCAAGGATAAAAATACCCTTGCAATTGCTTGTCTCCCGAGGGGAAGCCTACCTCAATCCTGGAGGATAGCCCCGGAAGGTCCTCTCGGGTCCTAAAGGTGGGCCCCGAAAAGCCCTCTGGAGAGGGATCGGCGGTGGACTGGCGTTTGGCGAAAAGAGCATCGGCGACGCAGATGGCAGCGACGTACCCACCAAGGAAATAGAGAAGGCAAAAAGATCCGATGACGGAGGAGGCGATGATCAATATGAACTTTTTCGACTTTTTCATATCATTCTCCTAGGCAAGCGATGGGGCAGTGATAAACGCCCGTTTTGCTGCGGTAAGTCTTTTCGCCATTATCGAGGATCAAGAGGAAGCTGGGCAAGCCAAGCATGCTTTCGCCATGCCTAGAATCATGAAGCAGGATCTTTTTCTTGAGATCGATCAATTGTTTTTCCCCGGCTTCGCCGTCTTTTTTCCCGAGACGGCATTGGATGAGGGCGTATTTTCCGTTTTCAAGGAAAAGCACCAAATCGGATTTCAGGCCAAAACGGTCTTCGTAATATTTGATCTTTCCGCCTAAGGATTGCGAATAAGTTTTCAGGTCCCGGGCGCAGCAAGCTTCGAATAGCCTAGCAAGAAGCAAGGGGTCTTTTTTCAAATCCGCCTCTCCCTTCTTTTGGAAAGCCAAAGCCAAGGAAGGATCGATGAATTCCTTTTTGGGGAGGCGGCGAATGGTGGGAGAAGCTTTGATTGGCGGAGCCCAAGCCTCGATTTCATCCAAGATGAGAAGGCGTTTCAAGGCGTTCAGCCAATCGTAAAGCGTGCTTTCCGCGAGGTTCGGGTCCTTTCCCCTCAAATCGCGAAGGAGGTCCGTGTTTTTCTCAAGGGTGCCTACGGAGGAGGCATACCGTTTCAAAAAGGCTCTGATCCTCGCTTCGTCTTGCTCCGTTTTGCTTTCCTTCGCAAGGCCTCCTTTAACAAGAAAGTTATAAATTTTAAGAGGGTACGTGGAACTCTTTTTGCCCAAAGAAACGGGGAATCCACCTTTGACGATAGCGTGGCATAAATCATCGAAAGCCAAAGAGGAATTGGCTTCGAATCGATCTTCGTATGCCCCTGCGAAAAGGCCTTTGAGGGAAATGGCCCCGTTTGAGAGGCCTTCTTCGTAAAAAGACAAAGGATAGAGCGTGAAATGATCCCTGCCTGTTGAACGGGAGGAAGCGAAAACCGTTTTTCCCGTTTGATAGGCAAGGAGATCGTAATCCAAGTCCAATCCGTCTACCCCGTGTATGCCTTTTCCAGAAAAAGGAAGGGAGCGGTTCATGTCCAAAGCCATAGACGAAGAAGGATTTTCCAAAGCCTTCTTCACATCGAAAACTTTAGAAGAAACCTTTTTGAGCAAAGCGGTTTTCCCAACTCCAGGCGCGCCTTCCACAACGACGGAATCCTGCTTTTTTAAGGATGAAAGGATGCGTTTTTCCAATATACGGGTTCGATAAGCCATGGCTAGATTGTAATAATTTGATGGACGGATAACTAGTTTTTTTAAATGGCCGAAACGACATTCGTCATTCTTCGGAATGGTTAGGTTCGAAGGATGAGGGCGATCTCAAAGGTCCGATTTTGAAACAGGAAGGGGTTTTAACCCCTTCTTATTCCGTTATAATTCTCCTGATGTCATATCTCCCTCTCCACATCTATTCCGGGAATTCCTTTCTCCGCAGCGGGCTCCCTTTGCGGCGCATAGGCGGGTTGGTCCACAAAGAGCGGATTCCTTATCTTTGCGTCTGCGATTATGGGACCTGCTCCGGCTTCCCCGAGATCTACCACACGGCGAAAGACATCGGCGTGAAGCCGCTTTTCGGGATGGACGTTGAAATCGAGGGCAATTTGTTTTCCCTATTCGTGCGGAACGAACAAGGATACCGCAACCTTTTGCTCATCGATCGACGCTTTTCGGACAAAGAGCTGACTTTGGATTTCCTCCGTTCCCATAGTTCTGGCCTCTCGATTGTTTTGGCTTCTGAGAGCAGTTTTCTCCGCTCCCTCTACCGGAGCGAGGCGAAGAGCTTGCCAAAGAGGATCCAGGAGCTAAGCAAGGGGATCGAATCGTTTTACCTTGGGGTCCCCTATCTTCCAGAAGAGAATTCCTTCGTTTCCTTTGTCCGAAACTTCGTTAAAGAATACCCCTACCCTTCTTTGGCCTACCCTCATATCCTTTACCAGAAGAAAGAAGACGCGATTGTCTTGAAAATCGTTCAGGCCATCGCCTCCAGAAGCACGCTGGAGGAAAAGGAGGCCGAGGGTTATCGTTATTTTCTCTCGCAAGAAGAGGCGGACGGCTATTTCACCGAAGAGGAGAGACAAGCCACGTTGGACTTAGCCGCTTCTTGCTCCGAATTCGCCTTTATCCAAAAACGCGGGGGTTTGCTGTCTTTTCCGAATCCCCTCGGAATCGATAGCGCCGAATATCTCCGCAAATTGGCCTTCGAAGGCCTTGAGAAGAAAAAGCCCGGTTATTCCAAAGAATACGAAGACCGCCTGAACTACGAATTGGATATCATCGTCAAGATGGGCTATGCAGACTATTTCCTTTTGGTCCAGGATTACGTGAACCATTCCCGAAGCATCGGCATCTCCGTTGGGCCGGGCCGTGGATCCGGAGCCGGAAGTTTGGTCTCCTACGCCTTGGACATCGTGACCCCGGATCCCATCGAAAACGGTTTACTTTTTGAGCGGTTCTTAAACCCGGAAAGAAAGACGATGCCGGATATCGACGTTGACTTCGCAGACATCCGGCGCGATGAGGTCGTTTCTTATCTTCGCGAAAAATACGGGACCGAGCGGGTCGCCCATATCATGACCGAGCAAGTCATGGCCGCGAAGGCTTCTCTCCGCGACATTGGAAGGGTTTTCTCTTACGAGCCAAGGCAAATCGATCTGCTCGCCAAGGCTTGCGATGGCTATCTCTCTTTGCGGGAGAATTACAAAACCAACCTAAGGTTCCGGCGCATCGTCGACAGCGATAAGTACTACCTTCAAATCGTTTCCTTGGCCGCGAAGATCGAAGGGCTCCCTCGCCAAAGCGGCCTCCACGCCGCCGGGGTCATCATCAATGACCGGCCATTGGACGAATGTTTGCCCATCAGCGACCAAGAAGGAACGGGTTACGTCTCCCAATACGACATGACTCATCTTGAGGAGCAAGGTTTCTTGAAAATGGACTTGCTCGGCTTAAGAAACCTGACCATCGTCGACCGGTGCCTTGAGAACATCCGCCTCAAGCGCGGGATCACCCTCAATTACCGGGAGATCCCCTACCAAGACAAAGATGCGATCGCCTTGATCGCGGCCACGAAGACGATGGGACTCTTCCAACTGGAATCCCCGGGCATGAACCGGGCCATAAGGGAGCTCCGCCCGGAATCCTTCAACGACGTGGTCGCGTTGCTCGCCTTGTTCCGCCCCGGCCCGATGGAGAACATCCCTAGCTACGCCAGGAGAAAAGCCGGAAAAGAGAAAATCGTCTATCTCGATCCCTGCTTGGAAAGCATCCTTGCCCCGACCTACGGGATCATCGTCTATCAGGAGCAAATCATGCAAATGGTCCAAGCTCTCGCCGGTTTCAGCTTCGGCGAGGCCGACTTGTTCCGGAGGGCAATCAGCAAAAAAGACGCCGCCAAGCTAAACGCCTTGAAATCCGATTTCATCTCCGGCTGCCTCAAGATGGGACGCAGCCAGGCCATTGCCGAAAAAGCCTATGCCTTGATCTATCGCTTCGCGGACTACGGGTTTAACAAATCCCACTCCGTCTGCTACGCGATGCTTGCCTGCCAAATGGCATATTTGAAAGCCCATTATCCCGAGGAGTTCTATTGCGCGATCCTCGATGACGGGGGATTGTCCAACCCCTCTTTGATCTCGGAAATCAAATCGAGCGGGCTGCGTTTCCACGTGCCGGACATCAATAAGGCCTCCGTGCGTTTTGAAAGCCAAGGCAAGGACATTTTCCTTCCTTTGTCTTCGATCTCCGGGATTCAAAGGAACCTTCTGAACGCCTTGCTCGACGAAAGAAGCGAGAACGGCGAGTTCAAAGACTACTTCTCGTTCGTAAGCAGGATGTACCGGAGAGGGCTCAACGAAGCCGCCTTGCTCAAATTCATCGACGCGGGGTGCTTCGATTCTCTCTGCCCGAACCGCTCAAGCCTCCGCCTCTCGAGCAAGCCCGCTTTGAAATACGCCGAAATCGCCTCCTCTTTCTTAGACCAGCCAAGCCTTTTCCCTTTCACCTTGGAAGAGCCGAAGCTCACCGAAATCGAAGACGACCGGATGTACGACCTCCTTTGTGAGAGGGATGCTTTGGGGATGATGGTCTCCGGGTCGCCTCTTGAAAGCAAGAAGGGGTACATTGAGGAAAATCGATTGCTCCGTTTATCCGCCCTAGCCGATGGCCCTTATAGCGCCGAATGCGCGGGCGTCGTCGGATCGGTAAAAACGATCTTGACCAAGAAAGGGGCGCGAATGGCCTTCCTAAGGCTATACGACGATGAGGCGGAGGCCGAATTCACGTTGTTCTCGGAGGCCTATGACCAAAGCTACATCGCCTTGAAGGAAGGCAACCTCGTCCGCGTGAGCTACGAGAAGGACCGCCGAACCGCGGGCAAATACCTCGCCAAGAGAATCGAAGTCATCCCCTAAGGAGAAGAACATGAACAATTGCAAGCATCTTTACGTCATCGACGGGAACTCCCTGCTTTTCCGCGCCTATTTCGCGACCAGCTACGGCGGAAGCGAGAGCATCATGAGGACTTCCGGCGGGATCCCCACCAACGCGATTTTCGCTTTTTCGAATATGATCCTCAAAATCCTCGGCTCCTTCCGCGGAGGAGAGTCGGTCTTCGTGGGCTTCGATTGCGATTCGAAGACCTTCCGCAAAGAGGAATTCCAAGATTACAAAGCCAACCGGAAGCCCGCGCCGGAGGATTTAATCCTCCAGTTCCCGATTTCTAGGGAGATGCTGCGGGTCCTTGGGGTCTGCCATTATGAGGAGCATGGCGTTGAGGCCGACGATCTCTGCGGCACAGTCGCAAAGCTCGCCTCCGGCAAAGGCTATAAGGTCGATGTCTACACCTCCGACAAAGACTATCTTCAGCTCGTTGACGACAATATCACCGTAAATCTTCTTAAAACGGGACTTTCCAACATGAATCCCATTACCCCGGAGGAGATGGTGAAGCAATTCGGCTTCACCCCAAAACAAATCATCGACTTCAAAGGGCTCCGCGGGGATAGCAGCGACAACCTTCCCGGCATCAAAGGGATCGGTGACAAAGGCGCGACGACGCTCATCCAAACTTATGGCAGCTTCGACGCGATCGTCGAGGCAGCGAAAAAGGGCGAAATCAAAGGCAAGACCGGCGAGAAGATCATCGAAGGCGAAGCCATGGGCAGGATGTGCTATGAGCTCGCGACCATCAAAACCGATTGCGCTTTGCCCTTCGCTTTGGAGGATTTGCTTTATTCCGGATATGAAGAGTCCCCGGCCAAGGAATTCGCCGAGAAATACGAGCTGCGTTCCTTCGTTTCCAAGCTTCCAACCCTTTTCAAAAAAGGCGAAAAGGAAGAACTTCCAGAGCCGAAGCGCATCGCCTCTTTTAAGGGGCTATCTTTCCCAAGCAAGATCGGGCTCGCTTTGGATCTTGATGAAAGCAACCCGCACGAAGCTTCTTTGAACGGGATAGCGGTTTCCTTCGGCCGAGAGGTCTATTACGAAGATGCCGCCGCCATGAAGGCGGACGAGATTCTGAAAAACGCGCTTATTGATCCTACGATTTCCAAATGCGTCTATGACGCCAAACTCGTCGAAGTCGGCTTAGAGCGCATCAATATGAGCATTCAAGGGATCTCTTTCGATTTGCTGCTGGCCAGCTATCTGCTTGATTCCGTCTGCGGCGACGCCGAATCCGTCGCCTCTTCCTTTGGGATCGCCTTCAAGAAGCAGGCCTTGAGCCTATTGGATCCCTGCGAGGTCGAGGCCACTTCGACTTTGGCTTTCCTCTCTCTGGCCAAGGAATCCTCCTTGAGAAAAAGCTTAGAATCCAACGCCTCCTATTCCCTCTATGAAAAAATCGAGTTCCCCCTCTCCTTCGTCCTAGCCAAGATGGAGAAAGAAGGGATCCCCGCCCACCAGGAGGTTCTCCAAGAGATCGGAAAGGACTTCGGGTTCAAGATGAAGAGCGCCGAAGATCAGGTATACGCCCTTGCCGGCCATCCCTTCAACATCGCTTCTCCGAAGCAAGTCGCAACCGTCTTGTTCCAGGAGATGAACCTCCCCCATGGCCGTTCGGCCTCCACCTCCGCAGAAACCTTGCTCGCCTTGTCACAGGAAGCCCCAATCGCCGGGAAGATCCTCGAGTACCGCAAATACGCCAAACTCTTAGGGACCTATGTGGAAGGTTTGTTGCCGCATATCGCAAAAGATGGCAAGATCCACACCTCCTTCAATCAAACCCAAACCTCGACCGGCAGGCTTTCTTCCAGCAATCCGAATCTTCAGAACATCAGCGTCCGCGACGAAGAGGGAAAGCAAGTGAGGAAGGCTTTCTATTACGACGATCCGGACACCTATCTGCTCTCCTTGGATTATCACCAGATCGAGCTTCGGATCTTGGCCGCCTTATCCGGATGCAAAGCCTATCAAAAGGTCTTCGCCGAAGACCGCGACGTCCACGAAGAGACGGCCCGCAAAATCTTCCACGTCCCAGACGGGGAGGAAGTCCCCCACGAGCTTAGAAGAAGGGCAAAGGCCATCAACTTTGCGATCATCTATGGAACGACCCCATGGGGGTTGGCGGATCAAATCGGCTGTTCTCCCTCCGAAGCAAGCGAAGTCATCGATGCCTTCTACGAGGCTTATCCGGAGATCAAGACCTACCTTTCCTCCATCATCGAACAGGTCCAAAAGAAGGGATACGTGGAGACATTGACGGGAAGAAGGAGATATCTAAAAGACATCACCGACCCCTCATACATGAAACGCGAGGCCGCCAAGCGGGCCGCCTTAAACGCCCCCGTTCAAGGCTCGGCAGCCGACCTCATCAAAATCGCGATGCTCTCAATCGACTCCTATTTGTCTGAAAAGAAGTGCAAAACCAAGATGGTTCTGCAAATCCACGACGAATTGCTCTTTGCGGGTCCAAAAGAGGAACTGGAAGCCATGATCCCGGACCTAAGTCGCCTAATGACGGAAGCCATTCCCCTTCCCGTCAAATTGACCGTGGAGCCTAGCATCGGGAAGACTTGGTACGAGGCGAAGGATTGATTATGCCTGAACTCCCCGAAGTGGAAACCATCCGAAGATTCCTTTCCCCCGAGTTGAGCGGAAGAAGGATCCTTTCGGTTGAAGTGCTCCGAAACAAAAACGTGGAGACGCCTCTCGAGCAATTTCTCGCCGTTCTTCCCGGAAGGAAGATCGAAGGGATCTCTAGGCGCGGAAAATTTCTTTTGTTCCGTTTGGAGGGCGGCCTCGTTTTGATGTGCCATCTCCGCATGGAAGGAAAGCTCTTCGTGAAGGAAGAGGGAGCGCCCCTAGAGAAGCACGATCTCTTCGTTTTCCATTTGGATGATGGCAAAAAGCTCATCTACAACGACACGCGGAAATTCGGGAGATTTGGCCTATACAAGGAGGAGGAACTGCCCTTCAGCCCGGTCGGGAAGCTGGGGAAGGAGCCTTCAAAAATCTCGCTTCAGGAATTCCAATCCGGGCTGAAAAGACGCAAAAAGGCCATAAAAGAAGCCTTATTAGATCAGACTTTGACCGCCGGAATCGGGAACATATACGCCGACGAAAGCCTTTTCCGAGCGCAAATCTCCCCTTTTCGCCCCGCTTCTTCTTTGAGCGACGGGGAGTCTGCCCGTCTGCTTTCTTGCATCAGGGATGTCTTGGAAGAGGCCATCGAAGCGGGTGGGTCGACCGTAAAAAGCTATCACCCGCGGGACGGGGAAAGCGGAAGGATGCAATTTCGCCTATTAGCCTACGGGAAAAAGGGCAAACCCTGCCCCCGCTGCGGATTCCCCTTGAAGAAAGAAAAACTCGGAGGAAGGGGCACGGTCTATTGCCCCCACTGCCAGAGAAAGGCCGGAGGGAAAATCGTTGTTGGCGTGCTGGGGCCCATTCATTCGGGGAAGAGCACCGTCTCTTCTATTTTGTCCGAAAATGGGTATCGGGTTTATGACGCCGACAAAGACGTCCGCGCTCTTTATCAAGAGAAGACCTTCCAGAAAAAGATCGCCAAAGCCTTTGGAGATGAGGCCTTGAAAGAAGGCTTCATCGACTTCGCTTACCTGCGCCTCATCTTCTCCAAGGACGCTTCTTCGAAAGCTAAGATCAATTCCCTGGTGTTCCCAGCCATTAAGGAAAGAGCGGCAGCATTCATCAAAAAACAGCCGATTAATTCCAAAATCGTCTTGGACGTGCCTTTGCTTTTCCAAGCCAAGATGGACTCCCTTTGCGATGCGACGCTATTGGTGTTCGCCTCTTTAAAAACTCAAAGAGAGCGGCTTGAGAAAGAAGGAAGAGACGCCGAAAAGCTCCTTGCAATCAACGCCGGATATCCTTTGGAGGAACTAAAAAGAAAAGTCTCCTTCGTCTTGGAGAACGAGGGGGACCTCAAAGCGCTAAAGGAGAAGCTGAAAGCTTTGCCTTTGCCTTGATCAATACAAGTCAGCGCCGCTGACGTCGAGTTCATTTCCGCAGTAATCTTTGAGGATCGAATAAAGCTGTTTTGCCCGGCTGGCCCCGATTTTATCCGCATAAAGCTGGCAGACTTCCTGCTCATCAAGGAGGGAGGAGAAACAGGTGACGAGATCGTTTTTGCTTCGCTCAAGCAAAAGAGGGAAAAGGTAATTCGCGAAATTGTAATCGCTGATGAATTCGTTCCCGAAGCCATCGAGGATGAGCAAGGGGCAGTTCAGATATTTGGAGAACGTGCGTTCAAATTCCTCTTTGTCGCTGAAGGCCAGGCTTTTCATCTCATCGAAGAAGTAAATGGATGAAACGAAGGCGACGGGGGAGGCCTTCAAATCGGCGAAGGTATTCGCGAAGGAGGCGAGCATCATCGATTTGCCGCTTTTCTTTCCGCCCACGAGGTAGAGCCATCTTCGGCTCTTCCCTTGGATGATCTTGACCATTTCAAGGATGGCGTCATTGCGTTTTTTCGTTCTGTCGATGCTCTGAAGATCGTAATGGAGCCATTCCCTGGGGAAATCGCGCTTCAAGAAGCGGCGTTGGAATTTGTTTTCTTCGAGCGTCCTGGGGCAAGGGTCGTAATGGCGGTCTATGGCCCCATCCTCAAAATCGAGACTCAGCACGAATCCCGGATTGGTTTTGGCGCAGGCGCCAAGCCCCGGGCAATGGAGGCAATATTCGCGATCCTCCTTAAGATCCATGAGGGGAGCCAAATAAAGGCGGACCTGGCCTTTGGTCAAGGAGTGTTCCTTGATGAATCGATACACGTCCTCGTTATTTTTGAGGGAATCCGCCGCTTTTTCTTCTTCCTTGAGAAATTCCTCTCGGCTAAAAGGGGATTTGGGCAATTTCATCTTTTCCATGTTCTTTACCTTTTTTTCGATCCGAATAGTTCCGAAAGAGCCGCGTCGACGTCCGCATCGCTTGCGTGCTCATGGGATTGAAGTTGGGGCTCGTTTCCTTTGTCCAGGAAGTCGACTGTCTTCTTGGCGCTGCGGAAGCTGACCGGGCGTTGTCTCTTCTTGGACGAGGAGGAAAGGTAATCCCAAGCATCCCGGGCGGTCTGGCAGCCCTCTCTAATTAATGAAGCCCCCACTTTGTCCGCGAAACCATAGGGCAATTCGTTTCCGTTTTTCTGAAGCGTAAACCAAAGCAAGGCGTTGATGGCGGGGTCGCTTAGTCCTAGGTCGCTAGCCAAATGGCTTAGCAACTTCAGGTCGCTGGCGGCTGGCTTGTGTTTCTTTTGAAGGTAGGTGAGGAAAGCCGCGGGAGAAAGCTTGTCCATGATTTTGATGAGATTGGCATCTACCGACTCGGAGGTTACGGGGCTGTTTTGCGCGCTTTCTTGACGGAGATAGGGGAAATCCAAGGAGTCGCGGCACCGCTTCCCAAAGGATTCCATGTCAATTCGGCTCCCGCTGGGTTCCGATCCCCGATAGCAGTCGGAGACAAGGCCAGCGATCAGCTTGGAATCTAGGCAATACAAAGCGGAGAAGCGAGCAACCGTATCGATCTCTTCTTGGCTGAGGGTCTCAGAGCGAATCCCTTTCTCGAGCAAAGCGTTCGAAAACTCTCGGAAATCGAAGACCGTTTTGACTTTGGCTTCCTTGGATCTGGCGTTTGTCTCAACCCGAAAGACGGGATCGGAAAGGTTTGGGGAGAAGAAAGCGGAGAAGGACGTCCCAACGTCCTGAAAGGATTTATCCGCTGGGGCTACATCCACCTTGTATTTTCTAAGAAGCCTTCTCACTTCCGCCTCCCCCACGTATTTCTCCAGCGTCCCTCGGTAAAGTACGTCGGAGAGGAAGCGGTTCGGCTCCACGGGGCTGCGGAGGCAATAGATGAAATAATGGGTGGTCTCATCTTCTTGGTAATAGGTCTTCACAAGCCCCATCGCCTCCAAAGGGAGCACGGCTTGGTAGAACTGGCCCGGGCTGAGTTGAAGCTTTTGGAGCAAATGGGCGTGGGTGCTGGGCGTTTTTCCTTCGCCCCAAAGCGCGAAATAGGCCGCAAAGGCATTGGCTCCGATCAAAGGAAGATAGAGATCCGACATGGCATTCATGAACAAAGAAGAAGGCAAAGCCTGCTTCCGGACCTCGAAGAAATCGTTCGCACCGCAGTTCTTCATTGGCTTACTCTAGCATGTTTTGGGGTTCCAACAAGTAAAAAATTCCGATGTAGTCGGCTTTTTTCTAAGTTTTCCACAGCTAAAAAGCCGATGTCTCCGGCGCATTTTAAACTTTTCCACAAAAGCAAAAGAAAAATCCGGCTTTTTCCTTGTTCCATTTTCAAAAAGCCGGTTCCCTTTTCATTGCTCCTTCGCCTTTCTGCTCATTTTCCATTTCGGCGCGCAACTCGCGCGCACACGGAGGGAGAATCGTCCTATAATTGACCCGGATTTTTAGCGAGGGAATTTATGATTCACAAAATTGGGATCCTTACCTCCGGCGGGGACGCGCCGGGCATGAACTGCGCCATCCGCGCAGTGGTCAGGGCCGGCCTTCATTACGGCCTGGAAGTCTATGGCGTCATGGATGGATACCGTGGCTTGGTCGAAGGCGGAGAGAACATCTTCAAGATGGACCGCTCATCGGTCTCGGACATCGTCAACCGCGGCGGCACGGTGCTTGGCACCGCAAGGCTCCGCGAATTCAAAGAAGAGTCCGTTCGCCAAATCGCCGTCAACAACCTTCGTAAAACCGGAATCGACGCTCTCGTCGTCATCGGCGGGGACGGCTCCTACATGGGGGCCAAAAAGCTCACCGAAATGGGCATCGACTGTGTCGGATTGCCGGGAACGATCGACAACGACATCGCTTCCACCGATTACACGATCGGCTTCGACACCTGCCTCAACACCATCATGTACTGCGTGGACCACATCCGCGACACGACCGAATCCCATCAAAGGTGCGCCGTGATCGAGGTCATGGGCAACCATTGCGGCGATTTGGCTTTGTTCTCCGGCATAGCCGAAGGCGCCGAAATGATCATCACCCCCGATCACCCGATTCCAGAAGACGAGATCATCTCAAGCCTCAAAAAGATGTATGAGGCCAAACGCAAACGTGCCGTGGTCATCGTTTCCGAGAAGATCTACCCCGACATCAACGCCTTTGCCGCGAGGATCCAAGAGCAGACCGGATTCGAGACGAAAGCCGAGGTCCTGGGCCGCGTCCAAAGAGGCGGATCCCCTTCCGCTTTCGACCGCATCTTGGCCGCCAGGATGGGAGCTTATGCCGTGGACTGCCTGCTCGCCGGGAAAGGTGGCATCTGCATCGGCATGGTCAACAACAAGATCGTGGATTACGATATCTACGAGGCCTTGAAGTTGCCCAGGGACAAGCACATCTCGATGCTCCGCTTGGTCGATATCCTCAACTGAGTAAGAAGTCAAAATCGAATAGGGCCCCAACCGGCCCTATTCTTCGTTGCGAAGAGGAGAAACTATGCTACCGAACATTTCCAAGAAAACGAAAATCGTCTGCACCATCGGACCTGCCTCTCAAACCAAAGAGATGATCCTAAAGCTATACGCCTCCGGAATGAACGTCATGCGCGTCAATTTTTCCCACGGCGATCACGAAGAACAGCTTGGGAAGATCAAAATCGCCCGCCAGCTCGAAAACGAAGGCATCTATTTGCCCGTCTGCTTGGACACCAAAGGGCCTGAGATTCGGACCGGCTATATGCAAAAGGGCGGTGTCCCCGTGCAAGCGGGCCAGAGGATGAAGATCCTCATGGAAAACGTCGTTGGGGACGAGAAGCAATTCTCCGTCACCTATTCCGGGCTTTACGAAGACGTGAAGCCGGGCGACCACATCCTCATCGATGACGGGGAACTCGATTTGGAGGTCATCGGCAAGGATTCCAACGACCGTTCCATCTTGGTCGAAGCCAAGAACGACCATCTCCTGAAAGACCAGAAGGGAGTCAACTGCCCCTTCTCGCGCCTTTCGATGCCCTTCATATCGAAGCAGGATGAGAAAGACCTCGCCTTTGGCGTAGAACAACACGTCGACGCGATCTTCGCCTCCTTCACTAGGCGGCCAGAGGATATCTTGGACATCAAGAGGGTCCTCGCCAAATACGGGGACGCGGACATCCCCGTCTTCGCCAAAATCGAGAACCCGGAAGGGGTCAGCAAAATCGATCAGATCATCGATGTCGCAGACGGGGTCATGGTGGCCCGCGGAGATCTCGGGGTCGAAGTCCCTCCGGAAGAGGTCCCAGTCATCCAAAGGCACATCATCAAACGTTGCCGCCAAAAGGGGAAGCCAGTCATCACGGCCACCCAGATGCTCGACTCCATGCAAAAGAACCCCCGCCCCACCCGGGCCGAGGTCAGCGACGTGGCGACCGCGATCGAGGAAAGCAGCGACTGCGTGATGCTCTCAGGCGAATCCGCCTCCGGAAAATACCCCGTCTTTGCAGTGGAAATGCAGGCGAAGATCTCTGCGACCATGGAGAAATACCTGAATTACGAAGAGCTTGCCAAAGAAGCTTACGACACCAGCGAGCATTCCAATAACGACGCTATCTCCAACGCGGTCGCCAACACCGCTTTGCTCGTCGGGGCCAAGCTCATCATCAACTTCACCGAATCCGGGAAGTCCACGGCCCGCATCAGCAAAGCGAGGCCCTGCTGCCCAATCATCTCGATTACCAATTGCCGCAGAACCGCTTTGCGTTCCGGCTGGCTTTGGGGCGTTTACAGCGTTTTGCTTAAGACCTCCATGCCCGACTTCATCGAGGAGATGGAAGTCCTCGCGCTTAAAATCGCAAGGAATCTAGGCATCCCCGCCGGCTCCCCCATCATCATTGTCGGAGGCACCCCGACGGGAGTTGGGAAAACAAACTTCATGCGCATCGTCGAAGTGAACGACATCACGAGGTTCGCCAAATGAGAAAAGCCATCGGATTAGATATCGGCGGCACCAACACCAGGGCCGCGTTGATCAATGAGGATTATTCCATCGAGAAGATCGTTATCCACGATACAGTCTCGGGGAGCTTAGAGGCATTCCTTGAATCCGTCTCCAGCATCATCGAAGAGCTCTGCCCCGACCGCAAAGAGGTCGTCGCCATCGCCGGAGGCGTCCCCGGCAGGGTTCGCCACGATGGCTACATCTACGCCCTTCCGAACATCCACATTGACTCGATCCCTTTGCAGGAATACCTCGAAAAACGGTTTTTCTTGCCCGCTAAGATCATTAACGACGCAGAAGTCGCCTCTTTGGCGGAAGCGAACGTTGGTCCTTATAAGGACGCAAAATCCCTCTATTTCGTGACGATTTCCACCGGAGTAGGCGGGGCGCTCACCATCAACGGGGAATTGAGGAATTCCTCCTACGAAGTCGGGCACACCCTCTTCGAATACAAAGGCAAGAACTACGAGTTCGAGAAGATCGCCTCCGGCACCGGGATCAAAACCCTCTGCGAGTTGAACGGGATCAAAATCGCCTCAGCGAAACAGTTCTTCGACGGGGTCCGGGAAGGCAAAAAGGATTTCCTTCCTGTCTACGAAGACTGGATCGATCTCCTATCACGCTTCTTCAAGATGATCCAATCTCTCTTCGAGCCGGAGATCATCGCCCTCACCGGAGGAGTCATGAAAAGCAGCGACCTCTTCTTTGAGAAACTGAAATCCGCTTGTCCGAATAGTCGTCTTCTCCCTTGCTCCCACGGGCAGGAGGCCGGCTTATTGGGAGCCGGGGTCTTGGCCTTCCAAAGCCTTAGCTAATCAACCCCTAAGCCTGGGCGATCCCCAGGCTTTTCTTTATATAAGGAAAGTAGAAGGCGAAGGCGCAGTCGATCGCGCCCACCCCAAGCAAGAAGCCGAAGACAGAGTCGGTGAGGTTATGATCGCCGAGGAAGACCCGGGAGAATCCGACGGTCGCCCCGAAGAGATAGCAAACTAAGCGGAGGGGAAGGCTGAATTTCCTTTCTTTGCCGAACAAGACCGGGAGATAAGCGACCCCAAGCACCCCGACCGCATTCATTGTGTGGCCGCTTGGAAAGGAGAAGAAATCGTCCATCGCATAGTTTACCCCCGCTTCATTGAGGTCGGATAGGTAATTGGATTTCGCGAATAGGGTCTGGAAAGCATACCAAGGCCGCCAATGGGAGGCGAGCGCTTCGCCTTCATAGACTTGGACAAGGAGGCGGTAACGGGGGCGGAAGGCGATCATTTTCAGAAGGTTCATGAGGACCAAGATCCCAAGATAGGCCATCACGATGCAGGCGCCGTAGGCAAACGCCAATTTGTTGTCGGAGAGTTTCTTCTTCGTCCAATAGGCGAATGGGAAGGCAAGCAGGAAATAGGGAATCCCGAAGGCGAGGAACAAAGCATACTTGACGATCCCGTGCCAGGGCTTTCCGAGGAGACGGTTCATGTAGGAGGTGAATTGTCCGCCTCCGTAGATCGATAATGCGACGATCAAAGCAATCGTCAAGACCAGCAAAACCGTGTTTTTCTTGCTTTTGGTTTTGTCGCGGAAGAATAGCATCAGGCTCGCCGAATAAATCGCAAGGAGCTGGAACGGGGCCTCTCCCAAGAGATAGAAGATTCTCCCGAAAAAGGAAGCAGGCTCATACAAAGAGGTGGTCAAAGAATAGTCGAAGAAAGTGAGGACGACCAATAAGGCGGTGAACCCCGCATAGACCAAGATGCGTTCCAGCTTGCTCAAATTGAACGTCATAGGATCTCCTTTTTGAGGAGGATGCTGTCCTCAGGGGCGATTTTTCGTATGACCCGGCAAGGGTTGCCCGCGGCGAGGCAATCGTCGGGGATGTCGTGGAGGACGACGGACCCCATGCCGATGACGCAGCGTTTTCCTATTTTAACCCCAGGGCCGACGCTCACGCTTCCGGCGATCCAAGTCCCGTCCCCCACTTCGATCGGAGCGGCATATTCTTTGTCGGTCCAAACGCCGTTTTCCTTTTGGTAGGTTTTTCTTTCCTCGGAGAGCAAGGGGTGAAGGGGCGTGTAGAAGCTCACGTTGGGGCCAACGAAGACATCGTCCCCCAAAGTCACGGGGCAAGTGTCGAGGACTTTGATCCCAAAATTGATGAAGCCCCGCTTCCCCATATGGAAATTGACCCCGTAATCAAACTGGACGGGGGCCAAGACAAAGGAAGTGGAATCGACGTTGGGAAGGAGTTCCTTCCGAATTTCCATCAATTTTGGGTCTTCTTCGTCCAGGGAGTTGTAGATACGGCAAAGCCGATGGGCCTTCACCCTCATTTCGGCTAGTTCGGGCACGCTCGAATCGTAGATGCGGCCCTGCAGCATTTTTTCTGTTTCGGTCATAAGGACATTGTAGAGAACAAGAAAAGGCCCTTCAAGCGAAGGGCCTGGAATCCAATGGGATTCTCTTATTTGCTGAAGCGGAAAGCGGCCAAGCCGGGGTAGACGGCGTGATCGCCGAGCTCTTCCTCGATGCGGAGGAGCTGGTTGTATTTGGCGACGCGCTCAGTGCGGTTGGGGGCGCCGGTCTTGATCTGGCCAGCGTTGAGGGCGACGACGAGGTCGGCGATGGTGGTATCGGCGGTCTCGCCAGAGCGATGGGAGACGACGGCGGTCCAGCCGGCGTTCTTAGCCATCTTGATGGCCTCGATGGTCTCGGTCAAAGTGCCGATCTGATTGAGCTTGATGAGGACGGAGTTGGCGCAGCCGACTTCGATGCCTTTGCGGATGATCTTGGTGTTGGTGACGAAGAGGTCATCGCCGACGAGCTGAATCTTGTTGCCGAGCTTCTCGGTGAGCTTCTTCCAGCCTTCCCAGTCGCCTTCAGCCATGCCGTCTTCGAGGGAGATGAGCGGGAACTCATTGGCGATCTTGACCCAGTGGCGGATGAGCTGATCGGAGGTGTAGGTCTTGCCGGATTTGGGTTGATGATAGATGACCTGGCCATCTTCGCTCTTCTCGCCTTTGGCCCACTCAGAGGCCGCGGCGTCCATGGCGAGCATGAAGTCTTTGCCCGGCTCATAGCCGGCAGCTTTGATGCCTTCCATGATGAGGGTGAGGACTTCTTCGTCCGAACCGTGTTTGGTGTTGGGGGCGAAGCCGCCTTCATCGCCAGCGCCGGTGGAGAGGCCTTGGCTCTTCAGGATCTTCTGAAGGGAATGGAAGACCTCGGTGCACCAGCGGAGAGCTTCGCTCCAGGAGGGAGCGCCAACCGGCATGATGAGGAATTCCTGGGAATCGATGTTGTCATCGGCATGGGCGCCGCCGTTCATGATGTTCATCATAGGAACGGGGAGCGTGTTGCTGCCGGTGCCGCCGATGAAGCGGTAAAGAGGGAGGCCAAGGCTTTGGGCGGCGGCGTGGGCGGCGGCGAGGGAGACGGCCAAAATGGCGTTGGCTCCAAGGCGGCCTTTGTTCTCGGTGCCGTCGAGTTTGATCATGGTGGTATCGACGAGATAGGTGTCAGCGGCGTCGAGACCGATCAAGGCGTTGGCGATTTCGGTGTTGATATTGTTGACGGCTTTGGTGACGCCTTTTCCGCCGAAGCGGGATTTGTCGCCGTCGCGGAGCTCGATGGCTTCACGGGTGCCGGTGGAAGCGCCGGAAGGGCTGGCGGAGCGTCCGACGGTGCCGTCGGCTAGAGTGACCTCGGCCTCAACGGTCGGGTTGCCGCGGGAATCGATGATCTGGCGGCCAAAGACTTTGACGATTTTGGTTTTGTCCATTTCTTTTCTCCTTATAAGGACGGCTAGATTATATCCATTCCAAAGGACTTGCGCGCGTGAAAAAACGAGTTTTGGGGGAATTAGGGACCCAATCCGATGTTTTTTGACCGGAATACCGCGTTAAGTGGCGAAATAACGTACAAAAAGAGAAATGTTTTCTCCTTTCTTCGTTTTAAGGCTAAACTTTTGCAAGGAGGCTTTCTTTCATGAAAAAAGCATTGAACATCACATCTCTCGTCTTCGGAATTCTCGGCGTCCTCTCCGTCATCGCCTTTCTGATTCTCGGTACGGTTTTCTTGGTCAGCGCCGATCCTTTGGCTAGAGCGATCGTCGATCAGGCCATTCAGGCCGATTCGACCGTCGACGCCGAAGCCCTTTATGAGAGCACCCTTGTCGTTTTCAGCGCTTGTGGAACCGCCTTTGTGGTTATGGGCGCCATCGGCATCGCCGGCACCGCTCTCTGCTTCGTGCTGCACCACATGTCCAGCAAACCCGTGGCGAGCCGCTCGACCCTCATCACCCTCGGGGTCCTGACCGTCCTCTTCGGAGTCAACGGGCAGATCGTGCCCGGGGTTCTGGCGATCGTCCACGGCGCGAAAAACGGCCAGTGAGCCAAGCCCTAAGATGGGCCGCCCCTAGGCGGCCTTTTCTTTTTGCTCGGGCCGCCCCAATCTCCCAACTTTTTCGCCTTTTCTTGCGCAGCGGACAAAAAGGAGCTGACCGCTTCTTCCGTCGGGGCTTTTCCAAGTCATGCCTATTAAGAGGAAAGAGGAGGAACCCCATGCCCACATCTCCTACCCCCATTGCGGCATCGTCTTCGCCATCGACGAATCCGAATGTGCAGAGCTTCTC
>SFUB01000003.1 GCA_004561785.1 bacterium
TACATATTTCTTCTCCTGCTTTCAGGACGTTCCTTACGTGGAAGCCAGTTCCTTCTATACCTCCTTTTGGAACGCCGTCTATCAACTGGATGTTTATGAGGAAAAAGACGGTCTGCTCGTCAATTCGCTGAACGGAGCGACCTGCAAGTTCCTGCCGGAGGAGAACAAAATCTTCTTCTCCGATTATGACCTATTCTCTTCGGCCTCTTCCTTGCCCATCCCCTATGACGTCTTGTCCGTCTCTGAGGACAAATCCGCGGAATTCGACCTTTCCTCTTGCTCTTATTCTTCTGGTGGCGCTTTCTGCTTCGACTTAGCCCCATACGGAGCAAAGATCATCGATTTCGAAGGCGATATCCTCGTCCCCTTCGCCTATCTTGAGTGCATCGCCTTCGCCCCTTTCGGCAACCGATTCGCCTTCAACGGGGACGACTATTATTACGTCGAGGACAGCGCGCTTTATTCGGGCGCGCAGCTGACGCCCTATGGAAGGGCCTACCATTCTGGAAGCTTGGCGACGAACCGTTATAGAAGTTTCGACTACAGCGAATATTTCTACTATTCCTTCCTTTTCGAAATGGAAAATTTCTATGGGAAATTCGATTCTCTTAGGATCGAGGATCTCGATGTCAGACTCGAAGAGGCCGGGCTGAAGAGCGAACTCCTTTCGGAAAATGGAAGCGTCGCCGATTCCGCGGTCGCATCCGCCATTTCCACGCTGTTCGGGGACGGCGGCCACACGGGTTTTCTCCATCGCGGGGCCGGGGTCTCCTATAGCGCCAGGATCGATTCGGAGCTGCAGATGGAGATTCTGAACTCGGATTACCGCTACAGCCAGAAGGCGCGGCGGCATTCGGAGCTTTACCGGAAGCGCGGCGGCCTTGTTCCCTATCAGTGTTACGGCGGCACCGCGGTCATCCGCTTCGATTCTTTCGAAGTGAGCCCTTTCTCCTTGTCCCCCGACAAGGAAACCGTGTCTTCCGATAGTTATTCCACCTTTGCCTTGTTCTACAATTCCTTTCAAAAGATCAAGGACAACCCTTCCGTCGAAAGGGTGGTTTTCGACGTAAGCCTCAACGGGGGCGGATATGCCGTGGCCTTGGGCCAGGCGCTTTCCTTCCTAAGCGAAGATCCGATCAAACTCCGCGTGCACAATCCTCTGACCGGCAGCGATTTCGTCGAAGCGGTTCGTTACGACAACGATTTCGACGGGGAATATGACGGAGATTCCTATCAAGGCAAGTATGACTTTTACATTTTGACCTCCGCGTATTCCTTCTCCTGCGGGAACGCCTTCCCCTGCATGGCTCAAGAAGCGGGGCTAGCCAAAATCATCGGCGAAAGAAGCGGGGGCGGCGATTGCTCCGTGACCCAAGGAGTCGCTTCTGACGGCGCCCATTGGCGGATGTCCAGCAACCAACGGCTCGTCCACGCCGATGGATCGAGCTTCGATTCCGGCGCGAGGGTGGACATCGCCCTCACCGACGATTGCTTCTACGACGTCGAAAAGCTCGACGCCGCCTTGTCGAATGCCTGATTCCTATGGGCTTTGGGCTCCCGATTTTTCATTCTTGAAAGAAATCCTTCCCTTAAGGGAAAGAAAAGTCTAATATACTCGCGTTGTCACCTCCTGGCTTTTGGGGTGCAACCGCCTAAAAAAGGCTTAAGTGGGGCGACCCCGCCTTCCTAGCGAGTCTAAAATAAGCCAGAAACAGGAGGAAAGAAGCATGTACGCAATCGTTATGACCGGCGGCAAGCAGATCAAAGTCGCCGTTGGCGACAAGATCTACGTCGAGAAGCTCGACGTCGAAGCCGGGAAGGATGTCAAGCTTGACCAGGTCCTCTTCATCGGTGGGGAATCCGTCAAAGTGGGCTCTCCGCTCGTGAAAGGGGCTTCCGTCGACTGCAAAGTCGAGAAGCATGGCCTCGGCAAGAAAATCCGTATCTACAAGTACAAGGCCAAAGCCAATGAGCGCAAGACTCTCGGCCACCGTCAGCCTTATACCTGCTTGGTCGTCAAAGCGATCAACGCCTAAGCCCATATGGTGAAGGTCAAGATCGAATACTCAGGCCAGAATCTCCAACGTCTGGAGATCAAAGGCCACGCGAACAGCGCCCCTTATGGCGAGGACGTTGTCTGCGGAGCCGTTTCCCTAGCCACCTTCGGGGCGCTCAACGCCTTGGAGGACATCGACGAGGAATTCGATTATTCGATCGATCAGGAGGGCGGGAACGTCACCCTTACGGCAAAGAAGAAAATCTCCGAACACGACCAGATCGTGATGGAGGTATTGATCCTTCAGCTCAAGACGGTTGAGGTGTCCTACCCGAAGAACATCGTCATCACAGAAAGGAAGCAAGCAAAATGAAATTGAAATTTGTCCTCGACATTCAATTCTTCGCTTCGAAGAAAGGCGTCGGTTCCACCAAGAACGGCCGCGATTCCGCGGGCCGCAGGCTCGGTGCCAAGGTCGGCGACGGCCAGCACGTAACCGCCGGTTCCATCATCTACCGCCAGCGTGGCACCCGCATCTATCCGGGTGAAAACGTCATGAAGGGCGGAGATGACACCCTCTTCGCGACCATCGAAGGCATCGTCAAATTCGAGCGTTGGGGCAAGACCCGCAAAAAGGTCTCCGTTTACCCCGTCGAAGCCAAGTAAGCGAAATTTGAAGCCAAAGCCATCCGAAAGGGTGGCTTTTTCATTACTTTGAGCTCCAAAACGTATACAATGCACTTGGATTGGAGTCTAATATGAAAAACAAGAAAACCTTGCTCTGCGCTCTTTCCCTGCTTTTCTTGGCTGTCAGCTGCAGCCCGGGCAACCCCGTGGGAAGCGATTCGGAAAGCCTAGAGCCCGCCTCTTCGGAAAAGAAGGAGAATCTTTACGGGGAGAACAACATCGTCATCCATTTCTATAAAAAGGATAAGGGCTATTCCTCCTACGCCCTCTGGCTTTGGCCAAGCGGCGGGGAGGGGAAGGAATATTCCTTCACCGGTGAGGACGATTTCGGCGCTTATGCCTGCGTTCCCATCTCCGCCTTTGCCTCGAACATCAAGAACTTGACCCTCGGCGCCATCGTGAAATCCGCCGGATCATGGTCCTATCAGACCGCAGACATGATGGTCAGTTTCTCCGAGGTGGCCCTGGATTCCTATGGGAACGCCTCCATTTGGCTTAAATACAACGACACCGAGGTCTATTTCTCCGAGCCTTCCAAGCACTCTTTGAGCAAGCTCGAATTCGATAGCCTCACCTCCATCAAAATCGTTGCCGACGACCCTGTGGTCTCCCTCAAACTCAAAAAAGACGGCGTCACCGTCAAAGAGAGCGTCCTTTCCGCCCCGATGGCCAATCTATCTTGGAATCTAGGGGATGATTTCGCCTTGGATTTCGGCAGCGTCTATTCCGCTGAGGTTTCCTTCGAAGACCACGGGAGCATCGAAAAGAACGTCTCGGTCGCTTCCCTTTACGATTCGAAGGCCTTCAACGACGCTTACGAATACAAAGAAAACGACCTGGGCGCCAATTATTCCAAAGAAAGGACTGTCTTCAAGGTCTGGTCACCGTCCTCGAAGAAGATCACTTTGCGCCTCTACTCTTCCGGCACCCCGTTATCGATCAATCAGGCAAAAGGAAACGATTCCCATGTGGATTACCCCATGACCAAAGGGGAGAAAGGGGTGTGGTCCTATTCTCTAGAAGGGGACCAAGAGGGGAAATATTACACGTTCCTCGTCACCAACTCTTCTTATGTTGAGAAGGAAATCGTCGACCCTATGGCCAAAAGCGCCGGGATCAACGGAATCCGCGGAATGATCGTGGATTTCTCCAAAACGAATCCCGATGGCTGGGAGGAGGTCGCCCCGCATGCCTACGACCCGAAATCGCTCGCGGTCTATGAGGCCCACGTCGCCGACGTGACCTCGAGCTCCACCTGGGGAGGAACTCCTTCGAAAGCAAAGCGCTTCTTGGGTCTGAACGAGGAGGGGACATCCTTTGAGGAAGGCGGGAAAAAGACCCCAACGGGTTTTGATTACATTAAATCCCTCGGCGTCAACGCCGTCCAGCTCCAGCCGATCTTCGACCAAGATAATGACGAAGTGAATCCGACGTTCAATTGGGGCTACAACCCCTTGAACTACAACGTCCTCGAAGGCTCTTATAGCAGCGACCCTTACGACGGCTATGCCCGCATCAAGGAGTTCAAGCAAGTGGTGCAGTCCTATTCCAAGGCCGGGATCAACCTCATCATGGACGTCGTCTATAACCACGTCGCCTCCGTCTCCGGACGCAACTTCGACGTCTTGGCTCCGGGCTATTTCTTCCGCTACAAGCAAGATGGCTCCCTCTCCAACGGCTCCGGATGCGGCAATGACACGGCCTCGGAACGCTCGATGTTCTCCCATTTCATGTCCCAAAGCGTCTCCTTCTGGGCCAAAGAATACAAACTCGGCGGATTCCGCTTCGACCTCATGGGCCTGCATACCCTCGAAAGCATGGACGAAGCCACCAAAGCCCTGCGTGAGATCAACCCGAGCATCGCCGTCTACGGCGAGCCTTGGAAAATGACCACCTCCACGAAAGCCGATCTGGCCACCCAGCAGGGCATCGCCAAGCACATGGAAGAGGCCGGGGCCGAGGTCTATGGGGCCTTCTCCGACGATTACCGCGACGCGATGATCAAAGGCGGCATGAAAGGCGTAAACGAAGTCGGCTTCGTCACGGCGAAGAAAGCCGACGCAATCACCAAGATGGGCGACGTCTACAAAGTCACCAGCGGCATCAAGGGGGTCGGATTGGGGGGCGGCGCCCGAATCGAAGATCCAAACCGCGTCGTCAATTACGTGACCTGCCACGACAATTACACCCTCGTCGACCGCTTCAAAGCCCTTGACGAGGCCAGCAAATCCATTTCCTACACCCAAAAGGATCTCGAAAGGATGAACGTTCTCGCCAACGCCGTAACCCTCACCTCCCAGGGCATCGCCTTCCTCCAAGAAGGCGAGGAATTCCTCCGCAGCAAAGGAGGGGAGAACAATTCCTATGGCGGCCAAGGCGATGGAAGGGACTACTATAAGATGAATGAACTCGATTATTCCTTGGCCCTCAGCCACGCGGACATGGTTGAGAACTACAAAGCTTTGATCCACTTGAAAACCAAGTTCGGCGGGCTTTGCTTAGAAAGGGAAAAGGCCTCCAAAATCGAGGTGAGGTCCGACTCCACCGGCAAAAACGAGCTGATCTACGATCTTTCGGACGGAGAAGGGGCGACCTATCGGATCTGCCACGTCAACGGAGTGAACGAGAATCCTGAGCCCGTGGATTTCGAGGGTTATTCCTTGGTTTTGGACACTCTTGGCGAGGATACCCCGCTCAGCGAGTCCACCCAGGTTTCGCCTTATCAGACCCTCATTGGGAGGAAAATTTCCTAAAGCCCTTACAAAGAAAAATCAACAAGCGCTGGAAAACCTCGATGCCAGCGCTTTTTTCTTCGATTGCAAAAACGATGTAAACGGTTACAAAGAACGCTTTACACAACTAAGGAAAATGCCTAGAATATCCCCATGTTGATCAAAAGTTACTAGGGAAGGGGCTCAAAAAAAGGGGGTACGATTCGTTTTGAACGACTGCCCCAAAGCGCCCTCCCTGCTAATTTAGAAAGGAGAGTAATCTATGATTAACAAAAAAATGATGGGCTGCGCCCTCGCTTTGGGTTTCCTTGCCCTCGCCGCCTGCAGTCCCTCCAATCCGGGCGAATCGAGCTCGGCGGCACCCGCTGTCTCTGATAACACCAACGTCAGCGCTTCCGAGGTCGTCTCTGAGATCGTCTCCGAGAACGTCTCCGTGGCCCCCATCGCGGGAGACTACACCTTCAACGTCTCCTCCGCTTATGGAAACGCTTATGTCTTCGGTGAAGGCGAGCTTTTGGGCGGCTGGCCCGGAACGGCTCTGACCGTCCTCGATGAAAGCTGGAAAACCATCACCATCACCGTCACCGACGCCGCCAACGACCACATCATCTTCAACTCGAAGAACGGCAACGAGCAGACCGTGAACCTCGAATTCCCGAAAGAGCCCGGCACCTACTATTTCGTCAATGAGACCAAAGGCGATAACTGGAACGGCGAATTCGTGAAGAACGTGTTCGAGATCAGCGGCAAGAACAAAGCTCTTGTCGGCGGAACCCGTGAGCTGAAGCTCGCCAAGATCGGCGTCGAAGGCGCCGTCACTTGGGCCTCCGATGATACCAACGTGGCTTCCGTCAAAGCCGATGCCACCGATGAACTCAAAGCCACCTGGACCGCCGTTGGCGCAGGCACCGCCAACATCACCGCCAAAGCCGGCGACGTCACGGCCACCTTCCAAGTGACCGTTGAAGCCCCTGAAGCGGAAGGGGACATCTCCCTCTGGGTCCCGACCGTCGACACGACCTTCATCAACGAAAAGGTCATCCCCGCCTTCAAGACCGCCCATCCTGAATTCACTGGCAAAGTCACCATCAAAGCCAACTTCGGCGAAGGCGACGTCCGTACCGAGCTCGCCAAAGACCTCGACACCGCCGCCGACGTCATGTGCATGGCTGACGACAACATTACCTCCGCCGCCCAGAGCGAGTTGCTCGCGAGCGTGACCGCCGAGGATAAAAACAGCATCGCGACGACCGATGGAGCCGATGGCGTCAAGGCCGGCGAATACGGCGACACCCTCTACGGCTATCCTTATCGCGCCGACAATGGCTACATCCTCTTCTACAACAAAGCCCTCTTCCCGAACCCCGCCGACGTCGAAAGCATGGAGAGCCTCCTTGCCAAAGCCGCCGAGAAGAACACCAAAGTCTATTGGGACCTCAGCCAAGGCTGGTACGCTCCCGCCCCCTTCTGGGCCAATGGCGTTACCTTCGGCTTGGATCAAGATGGCAATATGCTAGGTGAAGACTTCGCCAGCGAAAAAGCCGTCAAAGCCGGTATGGCCTTGATGAACCAATATAAGCAATACGGCGGAACCACCTTGGTCTATTCCGCTGACACCGGTGTCCTCGAGGCCGGCTTTAAGGACCAATCCGTCGGCGCCTGCATCCTTTGGAACAACTACGCCGCCTTCCATAGCGCCTTGGGCGATAACCTCGGCTACACCGTTCTCCCAACGATGAACATCAATGGCGAAGACAAGCCGCTCCATACCTTCAACGGCTACAAATTCATGTCCGTTAAGGCTGGCTTGAGCGACACGAAGAAAGCGCTCTGCCAAGAATTCTGCCGCTTCGCGACCAGCCCTGAGATGCAATATCTCCGCGCCGCTGAGCTTGGCCAAGGGCCTTCTAACGTCACCGTCGCCGCGGATGAAGAAGTCAAAGCCCTCCCGTTCGTCGGCCAGATCGCTCAGATGGTGAGCGAGGGCCGCACCCACGCTCAGGCCGCGAACGTCAACGCCAAATTCTGGGATCCGATGGCCAGCATCGGCTCCACGATCATGGATGGGGCGAGCACCGACACTTGGTCGACCTATGGCAAAGGCGAGGAGGGTGCGAGAGCCTTCTTCCAGTCCATCGCCGAGGCGATCTCCGTCAAAATCGCCTAATCGCTGATTCGAGCGAAAACATTCTTCCGGGGGCGTTTTGCCCCCGGAAGATTTGTCGTTATAAGGGAGTGACGTTATGGAAGAGAACAACAAGCCCCTAGAGGCTAAGAACGAGGAGCTTTCAGGCACGTTTGACAGTCCTGATGAAGCCAAAATCGACTTCGAAGGCATCAGAACCCTCAACCGTGATTCCATGAAGCCCGATCCGTTTTATCTCCGGCTCGGCCGGGGGATCGTCGAGCTTTTGCTTCGCCTTTTGCTATTGATCGCCCAGGTCATCTTCGACGTGGGCAAAGCCGTTTTGCAAGTTGTGGTCGGCGTTTTCAAATACGCATGGCTCGGGATCAAAGGCATCGGCCGCTGGTTCCGCAACAAAGGGCGAATGCTCCTTGAGACCGATTGGCTCCGGCGCCTCAACTTGATTTTCAATGGCATCGGCTACGCCAAAAGCAAGCAGTGGGGGAACATGGTCGTCTTCCTTTGCACCGAGATCCTTTTCATTGCTTACATGTTCTTGGTCGGGGGCAACTCGCTTGTCCGTTTTGTTAACCTTGGCCAGCTCACCGAAGGCGAGATCGCAGCCAGCGCCCACGACGTATCAATCCGCGTCATGGTCCTCGGGATCTTGACGGTCTTCATCATCCTTGGCTACTTCTTCGTTTGGAACAAAGGGGTCCAAGGCGGGTACGACATGTACCAGATTGAGAACCTCTATGATTACAAACAGGGGCACGCCGACGCCCTTCGCGTCCTGTCCCACCTCGAGGAATTCGATGAGGACCTAACCAAACTCTCAAGGCACAAGATCCGGGTTTTGATGCGCACAAAATACGGCTATTCTGATCTCTCTTCCCGCATCATCTCCTATGTTGACTTTAAGCGGATTCCGGACAAAAAGCCGCTCGCTATCGTCTCTTTCGGCCTGAACCTAAAAGGCAGGTTCTACGCTTGGTACGCCAAGATCGGAAAGAAACTCAATCAATCGACTTGGCACACCGTCTTCGCCAAATACCTCGTCTGGACCCCTAAGCCTTATGTCCATCCCTACGGGAGCGCTTACGTGAACAACCTCGCCAGCGCCTCCTATTACCGTTTCCTTCACACCTACGACAAATACAATGACTACATTCGCTGCGTCCGCGACCGCTCGGCTTTGATCAAAGTCATCTCGAACCAAAACAAGGTCATCCAATGCGTCTACGCTGAGGATGAAAGCAGCGTCAGAAACGGCATCCCCGCGATCTCAAGAAACGATCCCAAGGCGAAATTGCCGACCAAAGGGGTCGCAAGCCGCATCGTCGGGGCTTTCGAATGCTCCTTCGAAACCGCGGTGGAGGCCGCCAAACTCGCCCTGAACGCGATCCGCCAGAGCCAATTGACCGCGAAGAAGAGCAAAGGCTTGGAAGCCCCTCGCCCCGAGGAAATCCTCCAAAGCAAGGCCGACTCGATCTCCGATGCTCTTTCCTCCTTCCAAAAGAAGTGGCGCGACGATAAACTCGCGGAACTCGACCGCCAGAAGAGCCTCCTCCAGAAGAGCGATTTGCTCCTTGAGATGGCGGAGGAGGGGAAAACCTGCTTCTTGAACCAACTCAAACTCCAATTCGATTTGGATAAGGACGCGGGGGCGAAACTATATAAGGAAGTATCCTTGGCGAAGAAAACCGAGGATCCCAAAGATAATCTCTCTCGCCGCCTCGCCCATTTCGAAGCTTATGCCGCCCAATTCGAATCGACCCCTCTCCATCCGAGCCCCACGACCTTCTCAAAGCAACTGAAGGCCTTCGGCGACGAGAAATTCGCCGTGACCGTCATGGCTCTTCCGACCATCGGCTGCTTGCTCGTCACAATCATACCGCTCATCTTCTCCATCCTTTTGGCCTTCACGAACTGGGACACCATGAATCAGGGCGCCGGCAACTTCGGCTGGTCCAACTCCGGCTTCCCCGCCCTCTTCGGATTCGGCGAGGGCATGTCCACCATGCCGCGCACCCTCGTGACCCTGTTCATCTGGACCATGGTCTGGGCGGTCTTCGCGACCTTCCTGAACTATATCTTCGGCATCGTTTTGGCTTTGCTCATCCAAAGAAAAACGATTCGCGGAAAAGCCTTCTGGCGGACGATTTTCATCATCTCGATCGCCATCCCCCAATTCATCACCCTCTTGGTGATCGCGAAATTCTTCGGCGACCACGGGGTGCTGAACTCTTGGCTTGGCTCGTTCACCCACGGCGTGGAAGTCGCTGGGGCCGACGGAGCTATCATCACGACTTATTACACGGGCTCCGGAACCCCGGAAGACCCTTATGTGATCGTGGGAGAGCAAGGGTTCTTAGGCTGGATCTCGGGCTGGAAGGATTGGAACGGCAATTCGATCGTCTCCGGTCTCAAGTCGCTCACCAATTACGTTGAAGACGCCGATGGAACCATCCGCGCGGTCACCCTTGAATACGCGACGAAAGAGAGCTACATCGGCTTCTTCAGCAACTCCAATTGGGGCGGCTGGGACGCGGGGCTGCTCTCCGTCAGGGCCGTTTTGCCCAAGATCAACATCATCCTCATCAACTGCTGGGTTGGCATCCCTTACACCATGCTATCGACGATGGGCATCCTCATGAACATCCCCGAGGACCTCTACGAATCTTCGCGCATCGACGGGGCCAACAGCTGGACCCAGTTCTGGAAGATCACGATGCCTTATGTCCTCTTCGTCACCGGCCCGAACCTCCTCACTTCCTTCATCGGCAACATCAACAACTTCAACGTCATCTACTTCCTCACCGGAGGGAATCCGAATTCCCAAATGGCCCTGACCTCCCCGGCGGGTTATACCGACTTGCTCATCACCTGGATCTATAAGATGACCGTAACGGCCACGACCAAGCAGTATTACCTCGCCTCGGCCCTCGGCTGCGTCATCTTCCTGATCTGCGCCTTCTTCTCGCTGCTCATGTACGGGAAGCTCGGCTCCACCAAAAACGAGGAGGAATTCCAATAATGTCCACTTCTGTCATCGAAGCCAGCCAAAAGCAGGCGAAAAAGCATTACGCTTCCCAAAAAGCCGGCCGCATCGCCGGGGACGTTTTGGTCTATCTTATCTTGACCGTCATGGCCTTCATCTGGCTCGCCCCCATCGTGTGGCTGGTCCTCCAGTCCTTCACGGGAGAATATGGACTGGCCTCCCAGCCCAAGCTCTTCCCGGAGGTTTGGAGCTTCGAGAATTACATCTACCTGGCCACAAACATGGTCAAGAAGGCCTCGGGAAGCGGTTATATCATCGAAGACAGCGCCTTCAACTTCTTCTGGTCCACCGCGAACATGGAAGGAAAATTCGTCTTCGGCGGATTCATGCAGACCCTGCTGATCTCGGTTTTCTCCGCGGTTATCTCGACCCTTTTCACCCTCGCTACGGCCTATGCCTTCTCCCGCCTCCGCTTCAAGGCCAGGAAGCCGATGATGCGCCTGATTTTGATCCTCGGGATGTTCCCGGGTTTCGTCTCCCTCATCATCCTCTACAACACCTTCAAGATCCTCGGTATCGGCAATTCCATCTGGACCCTCGTCATTTGCTATAGCGGCGGGGCAGGTATGGGTTACTACATCGCCAAAGGGTTCTTCGACACGATCTCCAAACAGATCGACGAAGCGGCTATGATCGACGGTGCCACCAAGTTCCAGATTTTCTATAAGATCACCCTCCCTTTGTCCAAGCCCATCATCGTCTACACCGTCATGACGAGTTTCATGGCGCCCTGGGCCGAGTACATCACCGCCTCCTATATGCTCACCGGCGGCGCCCAGAACAACAAAACCGGCACCGTCACGACGGTCTCCGTCATGCTTTACGAGATGGTCAACGCCACGGAGAAGAGTCTTCCCGCCCTTTATTGGGGCCAATTCTGCGCCGGCGCGGTCCTCATCGCGGTGCCCATCTCCCTGCTTTTCATCTTGATGCAGAAAAACTACGTCTCTGGCGTGACCGGCGGGGCCGTCAAAGGATAAAGATATGCTCAAAAAGGTTTCCTCTCTTTTGCTATTAAGTCCCTTGCTTTTCTCGTGCGCCCCCTCTTCCTCAGGCGGTTCCTCTTCCTCAGGCTTTTCCTCTTCGGAGGTTTCCGCGGAGGATTCTTCTTTGGAAAGTTCTTCTTCCGATTCCGGGCGTTACCAATTTGGGAGAAAAGCCTCGAAAATCGAGCTCCCGGAAGGGGAAATCAATCCCTCCGGGGCGGGATACGAGATCTTCGTGGGCAGCTTCGCGGACAGCAACGGCGATGGGATCGGCGATCTGAATGGCATCATCGCTCACTTGGATTATCTTTCTTCGCTTGGCGTGACCTATCTTTGGCTCACCCCGATTTACCCCAGTTCCACCTATCATCATTATGACGTCAAGGACTATTTCTCCGTTGCGCCAGAATTCGGGACGATCGAGGACTTCTCGCGCCTTTGCGTGGAGGCCAAGAAGCGGGGGATGCTTGTCGTGCTCGACATGGTGCTGAACCACGCCTCAATAAAAGGCGAGTGGTTCAACGCGGCCCTAGACGACTTCGTCACGGATTATTCTGGCCCGGATTCCTATAAAAACGACTTTGTCTTCTACTCTTCTTTGCCCTCGTCCTCAGCCTCCCGTTTCTACACGGTCTCCCATAAGGGGAAAATGGTCTATTACGAGGCAAATTTCGATTCGAACATGCCCGAGTTCAAACTAAGCGATCCGGGCTGTAAGGAAAAGCAGCGGCAGATCCTGGATTTCTGGCTGGATAGTGGGGCGAGCGGCTTCCGCTTCGACGGGGTTTATTACTATTTCTATAAGAACAACACCCAGAACGTCTCCTACCTTCAGGAGATCAATGACTACGTCCTCTCCAAGAAGAGGGATGCCTATATGGTGGGAGAGGTTTGGCCGAACAACTTCTCCGCGAACGACATCAAGACCTACAGCTCTTCCGGCATGACCCTCTTCAACTTCATGAATTCCGTCACCGGAGGCTCCTCTTGGGTTTCCTATGCGACGAGCGTCAATAAGGTTGGGGTCGTCTTCTCCGACATCAATTATGTCCAATCAAAGCAAGAGAAGGGCACCCAGCCCGTCTTCTTCCTGTCGAATCACGACCAAGACCGGCTTAGGGGCTATTTCTCGAAATACAAAGACGAGGAAGAACGCCTTCTGAAGCGGAAACTCGCGGCCAGTTATTGTCTTCTGACTCCCGGCACCCCCTTCCTCTACTATGGGGAGGAGATCGATTTAGGCGGAGTGCGCGGCAGCTCGAACACCGACGCCAACCGCAGGCTTCCCTTCCTTTGGAAAGGAGAAGGGGACGAGGCCCGCTGCAACGAGCCGCTTGGGGCCGATTATTCGGGGGACCAGCCTAGCGCAGGCGCCCTGGAGCAGATCGAGGATCCTAGTAGCCTCACCTCCCATTACAAAGCCCTCCTGGCCCTGCGCGCCAAATACCCCTGCATCCAAAACGGTCAATATAGCCGCGTTTCTGGACTCAAGGGGGAAGACGGCAATCGCATCCAGAAGATCGGCATGGGGAAGATCGAATACCAAGGGGAGGTTTTCTTCTTGGTCCATAACGAAAGCGCTTCGCCCCTTGCTTTGTCTCTCCCCGCGCTCGAAAGCGGGGGATACGAGATCCTAGACGGCGTCTCCCCCGACGGCAAGGCGCCGGAGATCGTTTCCGGATTGCTGAGCCTCGGCGGATGCGCCTCGGTGTTGCTTAAGCAGACAAACCCTTGATAGGAGGTATATAAGAACATGAATAAGATTGCAAAAACGGTATTCGTCATGGGGTTCGCTTCCCTTGCCTTATGTGCCTGTGGAGACGGGTCGATTTCGATTGACGAAAGCGTCGCCCTCGCAAGCGACATCTATAATGGAAGGAAGGAGATGAAAGAAAGCGAGTTCTCCGCCTCTTACCTTGAACTCAAAGACCAGCAGTTCACCTCCATCGACGTCCGCTTCAAGGAAGGCAAATACGCCTATTTCTCTGGCAGGACTTGGAGCCAGAAAAACCCAAGCGATCCCGCGAACATCTTAAAAGACGACTATTTCCTCTTCTCCGAAGTGGTGGAGGAAACCAATTCAGCGGGGAGCATCGTAAGCCTTGAGGAGCGTTACGTCTTCGCGGTCGACTCTAAGATCGGCTCCAAGAAAAGCTCCCTCTACAACGTCATCAGCGAGCAGAAGTTCAACGAGATCCTCGCCTTGATGGAAGAAGAGAACCGGGCCCAATTCAAGGTCATGGAAGATAAGGCCTACGATTACCTCGCGCATTACGACGGCTACGCCTCCCCCGTCTCCTTCGCGACCGACGAGGTCCATTACGCCCCCAAAGGGAACGCGGGCGACCTCACTTTGGAGGCCAACCAGACCAAAACCTACAAATCCCACTTCGTCTCGAGCCACTTCGGCTCCATCATCGACGAGATGCGCGACGCCACCGACGTCTACAGCGAGATGCACCGATTCAAAAACGGGAGGCCTTATCAAATCCAAGACTCCCTCGACCACAACAAAGTCAATACCGCGAGTTATTCGGCGGCCTATAGCTACGGCAATGCCTATCGCGCCTCCTACAACGCGAATACCTTCAAACAAAGCCAGGAAGAGCTTCATTTCGCCCCAAAGCTAGGGATCGTCGCGAAGTAAAGGGATCGCCACGGGAAGGGCTTCGGCCCTCCCCGTTTTCTTGCTTCCTGAAAAAGGGCCTATATAATCTCCTTTGCCATGAAAGTATCCATCGTCATCCCCAGCTATAACCAATCGGAGAAGCTCCTGAAGAACCTTAAAGAGAAGATCCTCCCGTTCTTCGACGCCTCCGGGGTCACTTATTCGATCCTCATCGAAGCGGATCGCTCCTCGAAAGAGCAGATCGCCTTGCTTCAAGAAGGCCTGCTCTCTTTGCCGGGCCAGGTGAAACTGGACCGCGTGGAGGATAAGAAAGGCAAAGGCTGGGCCGTGAAGAAAGGAATCCTCCACAGCGAAGGCGATTATGTCCTCTTCTTCGACGCCGACCTTTCGACCGATCTGTCCGTTTTCACCCTCATGAAGAAGGATTTGGGCAAATTCGACGCCCTGGTGGCCTCTAGGGACGCGAAAGGATCCGTATATTCCAAAAAGCAGCCTTTCAAGAGGAGGCTCACCCACTGGGGGGCGAAGACCTTGATCCGGTGGATGTTCCGCATCAAGGAAGTCCACGACACCCAATGCGGCTTCAAGGCATTCCGACTTCCCGTCGCGAAGGCGATGGTGGAGAAGCAGCTCACGATGGGCTCGGCCTTCGACGTCGAATATCTGTATTTCCTCCACCTGAACGGCTATTCCATCCAAGAATACCCGGCGATTTGGGAGGATGACCCAGACAGCACTCTGCAAGGAGTGGTGTCCTCCAGCAAGAGGTTCTACAAGGATCTCCGGGCCATCAAGAAGAACAAGAAGCATTATTTGGAGAAGGAGGGCGAGCATGTTGATTGACCGCGCGATCGTTGAAGTGAGATCCGGATCCGGAGGCAACGGGGCCATTTCTTTCCTGCAGGAGAAGAACATGCCCAAAGGCGGCCCCGACGGCGGAAACGGCGGCAAGGGAGGTTCGGTTTTCCTCGTTGCCAGGAAGAACGTGAACACCCTTTTGGCCTACCGCCATTCCAGGGTTTTGGAAGCCGCCAACGGCGGCAAGGGGGACAAGAAGATGCGCTCGGGCAAAAACGCCGAGGACGTGATCTCCGAAGTCCCGGTCGGGACCTTGGTCTACGAAGAGGAAAGCAAAACCCTTTTGGCCGATCTATCCAAAGACGGCCAAGTCGTCTGCGTCGCCAAAGGCGGCAGGGGAGGGAGGGGCAACGCCGCCTTCAAAACGAGCCGCCTCCGTATCCCCCGAGTCGCCGAAAACGGCCATCCCGGCGAGAAAAAGCGTCTTATCCTTGAACTTAAATTGGTCGCCGACGCCGGGCTGATCGGCTTCCCTAGCGTCGGCAAATCGACCTTCCTCAATGTCGTGAGCAAAGCCAACGTCGCGACCGCTGACTACCCCTTCACGACCTTGGTTCCTAACCTCGGGGTCGTGACGCTTCCCGGAGGCTACGACCAGTTCGTCCTGGCCGATATGCCGGGCCTCATCGAAGGGGCCCACGAAGGGAAGGGTTTGGGCATCACCTTCCTCCGCCACATCGAACGGTGCCGCGTCTTGGTCCACATGGTCTCCATGTCCGGGGAAAAAGACCCCTACGAGGCCTACCTTTCCATCAATGAGGAGCTCAAAGACTACGGGGCGGAGCTTGAGAAACGCCCCCAGATCGTCGTGGCCACCAAGATGGACGCAGAAGGGGCGGAAGAGAGGAAAAAGGAATTCGACGAGAAGCTTGGCTTCGCTTCCTATCCTTTGGCTTCCTTGATCGGGCAAGGGGTGAATGACCTCATCAAGAAGATCTATGAACTCGTTCAGAATACCCCCGAATTCCCCCTCTATGTGGAAGGCAAGGAAGAGGAATCGCCCTCTTACCGCGTCTATGACGCCTCGAAAGAGCTCAAAGAGCCGCCTTTCGTCATCTCCCGTCCCTCCGACCATTTATTCGTCATCACCGGCAAGGAGGTCTTGGCCAAATACGCCCTCATGAACCTCTCCGACGACCAAGGGGTCGCCCGGCTCATCAGCTACCTGAACCGCCTAGGCGTCAACGAGGCTTTGGAGAAGAAGGGGATCCGCGAAGGGGACACCGTCCGCCTCGCGGACTTCGAGTTCACCTATTCCAAATAAGAGGTTTCTCCCTCTTCTTGCGCCTATGCTAAAATGGGCCTATGGGCAAAGAGGGCATCGGCAAAACGCTTCTGGTCTGCTGCTTGAGCGTTTTGGCCACGTTGGCCCTCTCTTTGTTCCTTTTAACGCTAAGCTAACATGATCTACTCCTTGGAAGGCACCGTGGTGGAGGTGTCTAAAGACCGCATCGCCCTCTCCTTAGGCTCCATCGCCTATGAGGTTTTCGTCGCCCGCAGCGCGGATTTCTCCCTTGGGGAGACGCGCAAGATTTATACCTCAGAGGTCTTGACCCAGGACGACCATTACCTCGTCGGCTTCCCGGATAAGCTTGAGAAGGAGGCTTTCCTCTCGCTCATCTCGGTCAAAGGGATCGGCCCAAAGACCGCCTTGAGCGCTTTGGGCGCCACGAAGACCGACGAGCTTTTCGCCGCCATCGAAGCCAATAACACTGCCTATCTCAAGAAACTCCCCGGCATCGGCCCCAAAGCCGCCGCCCAGATCATCCTCGACCTCAAGGGAAAACTCGTGAAGACCGACGAGAAAGGCCGTCCGGAAGCGTATGAGGAAGTCGCCTCGGCTTTGAAGTCGCTCGGCTTCAAGAAAGCGGATATCGACCGAGCCTTGTCCTCGATCAACGAGCCCAATCTTGATAACGCCGCCTTGCTGCGCCTTGCTTTAAGGCAGCTGAGGAAGGAATAGCCATGTCCCGCCTATTGGACGCGAAGAAAGAGCCGGAAGACGTCAAAGAGGAGCTTTCGCTCCGCCCCACGAGGCTCTCCGAATACATCGGGCAAAGCCAAGGAAAGAAGAACCTCGAGGTTTTTTTGGGCGCCGCGAAAAAGCGAAATGAGCCCCTCGACCACGTTTTGCTCTACGGCCCCCCGGGCCTAGGCAAGACGACGCTCGCCTACGTGATCGCCAACGAGATGGGCGGGAAGATCCGCCTCGTGAACGGTCCCTCGATCGAGAAGACCGGGGATTTGGCCGCGATCCTTTCCGAGCTTGAGCCTGGGGACATCCTCTTCATCGACGAGATCCATCGCCTCCCCCGGGCGGTGGAGGAGGTCCTTTATGGGGCGATGGAGGATTTCACCCTTTCGATCTTGATCAACCAAAACGGGTCGAGCCACGTGCTGAACATGCCGCTTCCCCCGTTCACCTTGGTGGGCGCGACCACGCGCTCCGGAGACCTTTCCTCGCCGCTTCGCGCAAGATTCGGCATCTCCATGAAGCTCGATTTCTACAGCGAGCAGGAAATCTCCGAGATCCTTCGCAGAACCTCCAAAGTCTACGCCACCCCGATTGAGGAAGGGGCGGTGGAACTCATCGCCAAGCGGAGCCGCGGCACCCCGCGCATCGCGAACCGCCTTTTCAAGCGCATCCGCGATTTCGCCTCCTTCCACGAAGAACCAAAGATCACTTTGGGGCGGTGCAAAGAGAGCCTCGAGGCCCTCAAAATCGATGAGCTTGGCTTAGACGACGTGGACATCCGTTATCTGACCGCCCTCATCGAACGCTTTCAAGGCCGCCCGACGGGACTCGAGTCCATCGCCTCGGCGATCGGAGAGGAAGCGAGCAACCTCGAAGACGTCTATGAGCCTTATTTGGTCATGATCGGCCTGATCGATAGGACCCCCCGGGGAAGGGTTCCGACGGAGAAGGCATACTCCCATCTGAAGAAGAGCCACCAATCCCTCCTTTTCTAAGCTTAGGCGACCTTGGCCCCTATGGGGCCTTTTCTATTGCCTAAGAGGGTTAGAGAGTATAAAGTAAAGCACGCCACCTGATTTCAGGGCGCTTTCTTTCAAGGAGCCAATATATGAGACGTTATGTAGGATGTGTGCTGATGTGCGCGGCGGTGCTGCTCGGCGTGGGCGGTGCTTCCGCTCCCATGATCGCCAAGATGAACTCCGACTTGGCCTATAGCGACGGGAAAACCCTTTATTTCAAAGCCAGCGAATACGATGAGACCTCCTCCAACGGGAACTACGGCGACCAAGATGGCCGCTTCCTCGACCAGGACCAGATCACCGACCCCAACAACGACGGGAAAATGGCGATCTACACCCTGGCCAACACCCTCAAGGAGCGCCTCGACGTCTGGAACCTTTCCGAATACGAGGTCTCCGTCCAAGGCTATGACACGATCGCCGTCAGCGTCCGCCCAAAGGTCGATTCCGACACCCAATACACCTACCTCGAGAATTATCTTTCCTTCTCCGGCGGGGATTACGAGCTCGACGTCACCGACGAGTCCGTCTCCGAGGAGAGCAAGAAGGACTCCTGGTCCTCGATGCTCGACGGGGCCGAAGCCTTCATCCAGTCCATTGAGATGGGCGGGTACAATTTCCCCGTCGTCTTGGTCAAGATCCCCGATTCCTACAAAAGCGACTTCACCGACCTATTGAAAGCGGCTTCCGACGCGAATTCCTCCTCGGATGAGGAGGACAGCGAATCCTCCGGCGCGAAGGAAGACGCCTGCAAATTGGTCCTCTGGGCCAACCGCGTCGACGGCGACCTCTACAAGGATTCCCCCTCCGGAGGCGGATCCAACACCAATCTCTCCTCGAAGATCCTCGCGGTCGAATCGGTCTCCAACGATAACGCCGTCTATTACTACGATAACGACGAAGACAAGGAAAACCCTTACCTGCGCTTGATTCCTTCTAGCACGGCCATCACGACCGATGGCACCTATAACCCTGAGCACGCCCAAGAGGCCTATGACGCCGCGGTCTACCTGCGCAACATGTTCAACGCCTCCGAGCTTTCGGTGAACGATGGGGGAGCCTCCCATCGCTTCGCCCTGCGCTTCACCTATAGCGAAGCGGCCCCGGCCCGCGTCGAATCCCTGAACGCCTATACTTCCTGGTCGGTCTTCCCCGCGATGGGCGGAACGCTTATCGCGACCTTGGTCACCTTGGCCCTGAGCCTCCTCGTCTTGGTCCTTTTCAACCGGATCTTCGGCTTGGTCCAATTCTCCGCGATCGCCGCGAGCGTCTTCTCGACCTTCGCCGTCTTCGTGAGCTTCGGCGCCCAATTCAACATCGCCGCCTGCCTCGGCTTATTGATGGTCGGCCTAATGACCGGATTCGGGGCCGTCTACCACGGAGCCTCCCTCAAGGACGAGATCTATAAGGGCAGGACCCTCAAGAAAGCCAATCAGGAAGCCGGGAAGAAATCCCTATGGCCGATCCTCGACGCGAGCATCGTCTCGCTGATCCTCGGCGTCTTCGTCTACATCTTCGGCGGCGAGCTCGCCTCCAAATTCGGCACGATGCTCGCCATCGGCTCCGTCTTCGCCCTCGCGAGCAACTTGATTCTCACCCGTCTCGGCTCCTGGCTCCTTTGCAACGATTCCTCGATGCAGACGAACTTCCCCAAGCAGCTCAACATCGACGCCAAGAAGATCCCCGACCTCCTCAAAGAGGAAAAGCAGACTTACTTCGGGCCTTATGAGAAGAAAGACTTCTCCAAAGGCAAGAAATGGGTCGCCGGGGTCCTGGGAAGCGTCGTGGTGGCCGGCATCGCCACGATGATCGTCTTCGGCATCCAAAATGGCGGAAACGTCTACAACACCTCTGCCTACACCGAGAAATCGACGATCCTCCGCATCGACGTCCGTTCCTCCAGCAATGAGATGATCTCCTTGGAGGGGCTCTCTTCCGTCGATGACCTCTATTCCCCCGAAGAGGGGCAGGGCGACTTGCTTCACCGGGTCGAGGTCGATGGGAAGCTTCTCTCCTCGCTCACCACAAGCGAGGACATCGCCCTCTCCGAAACCCCCTCTTCCGTCTATGATTCGGGGAATGAGACCACCTATTATTGGTATTACTACACCGTCAACCTCAGCAAATACCTGGCCAATGAAGCCGACTCCACCCACGAAATCAGAGTCCTCAAGGGGGGCGCCTTCGAGCCGGCCTCCAGCGGTTATCTCGACGAGGCCCTGTCCGAATACCTGACCTCGACCTTCCTCCCCGGCTCGGACGAAAGCAACCTCAAGGTGGCCTTCGCGACCGTCTCCCCGGAGCTTGGCCAGCCCTATATCGATAAGCTCTGCTTGGCTTTGGGAGTCGCCCTCGCCGTCGACATGGTCTACCTCATGATCCGCTTCCGCCCCTCGCGCGGCATCTCCGCGACCTTGGGCGCCGCCGTCGTCGGCTATTCCTCCATCGCTTTCTTCGTCTTCACCCGCATTGCCGTCGCTCCGACGGTGACCCTCGGGGCGCTCTCCGCCGCCTTGCTCTCCTTGATCTTCGGCCTGTTCGCCCTCAATAAGGAGAAGGAGATCTACAAAGAAAGCCGCGAGAAGGAGAAGAACAACCTCGCTTTCCGCTCCGAATGCCTGCATCAAGGCGTTTCGAGGACCGCCGGCAGTTTCTTGCTCCTGCTCGTCGCCTCCGGATACGGGGCCATCGCTTTCTTCGGCTTCGGCCCGAGGGAATATATGATGATCTATCTGGCCCTCATCATGGGGCTGGCGTTCTTATCCGCCTACGATCTCTCTTTGCTCGATCCGGTCTCGATCCTCTTCGCGAAGCTTTTCTCGAAGATCGCCGTCAAGCCGATCCGCAAAAAGAAAGCCAAGAAGGGCAATCTGCCCCACAAGAAAAACGGGGAACCCGAAGAAGCCGTCTTCATCGGCATCAACGATTATTGATATGGAACCCCTGAAGGAACGGTTGCTCGAATACTATTCCTGGGATGAGGAGGAGTTCGCGGAGAACACCCGCGAGCCCTCCTTTCTTCGTTTGCCGAGCCTAGAAGGCGACCAAGGCGCCATGTTGCTCGTGAGGCGTCTTCTTCTTGCCGTGAAGAACAAGGAGAAGGTATTGATCTACGGGGACTACGACACGGATGGGATCCTCGCTACCTCAATCATGGTCCGTTCCTTGCTTTTGCTTGGACTGAAGGCTTCCTATTTCATCCCCAGCCGTTACCGTGATGGGTATGGGCTCAACCTGGAGAACGCCAAAAAGATCGCTTCTGGCGGCTATTCCTTGGTCCTCTGCGTCGATAATGGGGTTTCTTGCCTCGAGCCAGTCCGCTACCTCAAAGAAAAAGGGGTGGATACCCTCATCATCGACCATCATGAATTCGGGAAGGAACTCCCTGAGGCGATCGCGATCGTGCATCCTCTGCTGTGCGGACTCGCCAAAGATGCCTCTTTCAACGTTTCCGCGGGCTTCCTTTCCTATCTGGTTTCCGCTTTGCTTTTGAAGAAGAACGACCCTTACCTCATGGTTTTGGCCGCCGTAACGACCCTAAGCGATCTCATGCCTCTTGTCGGATGCAACCGCGAGATCGTGCGTTTGGCCTTGATGGCTTTGGAGAAATCCCCCGCCCCGGAGCTCTCTGCGTTAACGGATTCGCCTAAGATCGACGAGAGGACCTTGTCGATGTCCATCATCCCCACGATCAACGCGCTTGGCAGGATGGAAAAGGAATACAAAGCCCGGCGCGCGGTCGCCTATTTTTCCTACCGCGAAGCGGATAATCGCGATGCCTACGCGAGTTGGATGAAGGACGTGAACCAGTCGAGGAAGGAGCGCACGAAGGCCTTGGTGAAAACGGTTTCCGTCACTCCCGGCGCGAGCGGCATTTGCCTTGAGGTCGACGCTTTGGAAGGCTTGAACGGGCTTTTGGCCAATCGCCTCATGAAGGCCTATCGCCTTCCCACCTGCGTCTTTTCCTCCGCCGAGAAGGACCCCTCGGTCTTGGTGGGGTCTCTCCGGAGCGAAAAGGGATTTTCGGTCTTGGATTGCCTTCAAGAATTGTCTCCCTATTGCCTCACGTCCGGCGGGCATGACCGCGCGGGAGGGCTTTCCATCCGAAAAGAGGATTTCTCTTCCTTCCGCAAAGCCTTCCTCTCCTATTGCGCCCTCCATCCTTTCGTGGAGGAAAAGAAGCAGGGCATCCCTTTGCTGCTAAGCGAATGCAATGAGGAGAGCTATGCGGAAATCCGGCGCTTCGCCCCTTTTGGGGAAGGCCATCCCGAACCCCTATTCGTCCTTACGAACCTTTCCACGGATTCCTTCCAATACAGCAAGGACGGGAAATACCTCATCAGCCCTCTGGGATATGGGGTGAAAATGGTCTCCTTCTCCTTGGGCAAGAAGGATTTCGCCCAAAAGGAGAAGACCTCCCTCTACGCGAGATTCCGCCGGAGCTATTTCCGGAACAAGGCGGGCTTGGACATCGAAGTCGCCGCCTCTAGCAATGATTGAGTTAGCCTTTATACTAAAGAACCATGGAACCACTGAAAACCCCTTCGACCAAGAACCCCCTCCCCCCGAACGGGGGATACCCGATGCACACCTTCGCGGATCTGAAGTCCCTTTTCGCGACCTACATCACGAACCCGCAGGATCAGAAACTAATCCTCGACGCCTACGAATTCGCCGCCGAGAAGCACAAGAACCAGTTCCGCAAATCGGGCGAACCCTATATCCACCATCCCTTGGAAGTCGCCTACATCTGCGCGAAGCTCCAAGCCGGACCCGCCACCATAGCCGCCGCGTTTTTGCATGACGTGGTGGAGGACACGAACACCCCAATCGAGGAAATCGGGACCCGCTTCGGCTCTGACGTCCAATTGATCGTCGACTCCTTGACCAAGATCCAGCGCATGAAGCTCTCGCACATGACCAAAGAGGACTTCGAGGCCGAGGATCACCGCAAAATCTTTTTGGGCATGGCCCACGACGTCAGGGTCATCATCGTCAAGCTCGCCGACCGCCTCCACAACATGAGGACCCTCCAATCCCTCTCCCCCGAGCGTCAGCAGGCTTTGGCCAAAGAGACCCTTGAGGTGTTCACGCCCATCGCCCACCGCCTTGGCATCTACACCGTCCAAAGCGATCTCGAGGACCTCTCTTTGAAATACCTCGAACCCGAGATCTACGCGAAGATCAAAAGCCTCGTCGACGAACGCTTCGAAAAGGGGAAGGGATCCCTTGAACAGCTTAAGAAACGCATCGCGGACCAGCTTTACGAACACAAGATCCCCTTCCGCATGGAAAGCCGCGTGAAGTCAATCTACTCAATTTATAAGAAAATGTACAAGAAGGGTCATTCCTTCGATGAGATTTACGATATTTTAGCTATCCGAGTCATCACGAAGACCACGGTGAATTGCTATGAGATCCTCGGGATGATCCATACGACCTACACCCCGATCCCCGGGCGCTTCAAAGACTACATCGCGATGCCTAAGCCCAATATGTACCAATCCCTCCATACTTCCGTGGTCGCCGGGGACGGGAACGTCTATGAAGTCCAGATCCGGACCGAGGAGATGGATCAGATCGCCGAGACCGGCGTCGCCGCCCACTGGAAATACAAAGAAGGCAGCCATTACAACGCGAGGGAAGAGCAAAAGGAAATCGAGGACCAGCTCCACTGGTTCCGCGATTTCGTGACTCTCTCCGGAGAAGAGAAGGGGAGCGCCAAGGAATACATGGAGACGCTCACGCACGATATCTTCGGCGCCAATGTCTATGTCTTCACCCCACTGGGCAAGGTCATCGATTTGCCTAGCGGCTCAACGACGCTCGATTTCGCTTACCGCATCCACACCAAAGTCGGCGACGCCGCGGTCGGGGCGGTGGTCAACGGGGCTTTGGTTCCCCTGAACACCGTTTTGAAGACCGGAGACATCTGCGAGATCAAAACCTCCGCGAACTCCGCCGGCCCCAACGACTCATGGCTCGACATCGCCAAAACCGCCTCGGCGAAATCCCATATCCGCAAAGCCCTTCAGAAGAAGGACGCCGAAATCATGAAGGAGGAGAAGGTACGCCAAGGCAAAGCTTCGATGATGGACTCCTTCCGCCTCCAGGGCTTCGATGAGGAAGAGGCGATGAAGATCCTGACCGACTCCTTCCAAAAGCTCAAAAACGAATACCACTGCGAGAGCCTCGACGAACTTTTCGTCTCCATCGCCTCCCGCAACCCCGCCCCAAGCGCCGTGTTGGATCTGCTTCGGGTCAAGAAGAAACTTGCCCCCAAACTCGCCAAGAAGGTGAACACCAAGGAACTCGCCTCCTCTTGCCCCGTCTTGGTCCCGGGCGGGGTCACTGGGCTCGCCGTTTCTCTCGGCCAATGCTGCACCCCTGTCCCGGGGGACGCGATCGTGGGCTACATCACCCGCGGCAAGGGCATCACCGTCCATCGCTGCAATTGCCCGAACATCGCGAAGGAAAAGGCGCGCCTCATCGATTTGGAATGGCGCCCGAACCTTGGCTCGGCCTCATACCCCGTGGACATCGAGGTCTACGCCAACGACAGACCGGGACTCGCCGCGGACATCCTCCAATGCATCAACGCCAAGAACATCCTCGTGAGCGACCTGAGGATCCATTTGGCTACGGAGACCATGAACGACGTGGTGAACCTCACCATCGCCGTGAGCTCCAATAAGGCTTTGGAAGATCTGTTCGCCTCCTTGCTTGGGGTGAAGGGCGTCTTCTCCGTTTCCCGCCTCATGCATTGACCGCTTTCCTTTGAAGCCGGACTGCCCTTGTCCTATAATTGACACGTTTAAGAGAGGATTTTTCACTATGGTTTACCAAGGAATCAAAGGAACCCATGACCTCTACGGCGCGGAGGCGGATGCCTACACGTATATCCAGAACGTTTTCTCCGCCGTCGCCGAGCTTTATGGCTATCGCAAGATCGAGACGCCGATTCTTGAATACACCGAGGTTTTCGATCGCTCCACCGGCGAAAGCAGCGACGTCGTCCGCAAGGAGATGTACACCTTCCTGGACAAAGGCGACCGCTCGTTGACTTTGCGTCCGGAAGGCACCGCCGGAGTCATCCGCAGCATCGTCGAGCATAAGCTCTACGCGACCGGGGACCTCCCCATCAAGGCCTTTTACGTCGGCCCGGTCTTCCGTTATGAGCGCCCGCAGCTTGGCCGGTACCGCCAATTCATCCAAGCCGGCGTGGAAGCGGTGGGCGTCGATAGCGCCCGCCTCGACGCCGAATGCATCTGCCTGGCCATGAAGGTGCTCGCCTACCTTGGATTCGAGAACCTCAAAGTCAAGGTCAACACCCTTGGCGACGAGACGAGCCGGAAGAACTACAAAGAGGCTCTCCGGAGCTTCTTCGCCTCCAAAATCGACTCAATGTGCGAGGATTGCAAGCAAAGGCTCTTGCTGAACCCTATGCGGATCCTCGATTGCAAGGTCAAAGAGGACCAGGAAATCGCTTCCCTCGCCCCGAAGATGAAGGATTACCTCTCCGATGAGGCCAGCAAACGCTTCTATCAGACCCTTTCGATCCTCGCCGATCAAGAGATCGATTACGAGATCGACGATTCCCTCGTCCGCGGCTTGGACTATTACGGCCAGATCGTCTTCGAGGTCCACGCGATGAGCAAGGAAGGCAAAGACTACGGCGCCTTGCTCGGCGGGGGCCACTACGACGGGATGATGAGCAACTTCAACGGGCCCAAGGAAAACGATTCCGGCGTGGGCTTCGCGATGGGCGTGGAACGCCTCTATTCCCTCATGAAGGACAACGGGATGCTCGAGAACCTCGAATACGGCGTCGATCTCTATCTGATGCCGATTGGGGAGGAGGTCATGGATGATTGCTATTCCTTGGCCGAATCCCTCCGCGATGCCGGTTATTCCGTCGAGATGCCCTTCGTGAAAGGGAAGCTCGGCACCCTCTTCAAGAAAGCGGTGCGCGCCGGGGCCAAATTCGCCTTGATTGCTGGAGAAGACGACCTCAATAACGGAGCCGTCCAAGTCAAGAACCTCGCCACCCAAGAGCAGAAATCCGTCCTCGTGGAGGATTTGCAGGATTACCTGGATGAGCAATTCGAGAGCCTCGAAGCCCATTCCTCTTGCTCCTGCGGCCATGACCACGATGAAGGCCATTGCTGCTGCGGCGAACACGAGGAAGAAGGCCATTGCTGCTGCGGTCGTCATCGCGAAGACCAAGAAGAAGGTGGCCATTGCTGCTGCCAAAAGGATGAAAAATGAAGATTGAAAGAACCGATTACAACGGCAACCTCCGGAAAGAGGACGCCGGAAGGGAGGTCGCCCTCTGCGGATGGGCGGCCAAGGTCAGGAAACTAGGCGGGATCGAATTCATCGATCTGCGCGATTCGACCGGCATCGTCCAGCTTACGGTCAATGACCCAGACTCCATCCCCGACGTCAGAAACGAATACGTCCTCCACGTCAAAGGGAAGGTGGGGCTCAAAAAGGACCCGAATCCGTCTTTGCCGACGGGGGAAGTGGAGGTCATCGTCTCTTCGATCGAGGTCTTCAACAAAGCGGAGACCACCCCGTTCATCATCGCCGACAAAACCGACGCCCTGGAGGATACGCGCCTCCAGTATCGTTATTTGGATATCCGCCGGCCTTATATCCTCAATAAGCTCAAGGCCAGGGCCAAAATCGTGAAAGATTTCCATGAATACTTCGATGAGAAGGGCTTTTTGGAAGTCGATACCCCTGCGCTTAATGTCTCTTCCCCGGAAGGGGCAAAGGAATACTTGGTGCCTAGCCGCGTCCATCACGGCAGCTTCTACGCCCTGCCCCAATCCCCCCAGCTTTGGAAGCAACTCCTGATGATTGGCGGCGTGGAACGGTATTACCAAGTCGCCAAGTGCTTCCGCGACGAGGATCTGCGCGCCGATCGGCAGCCTGAATTCACCCAGCTCGACGAAGAGGTCTCTTTCTTGAACCAAGACGAAATCCTCGCCCTGAACGAAGGGTTCTTGGCCAAGATCTTCAAAGACCTCGTCGGATATGATGTGCCTCTCCCTCTCCGCCGCATCCCTTATTGGGAGGCGATGGACACCTATGGAAGCGATAAGCCGGACACCCGTTATGGCCTCGAACTCCGCGATCTGAAGGAACTTCTCAAAGACGTGCCGTTCAAAGGCTTTGAAGGCCAAGAGTACATCAAAGGCATCGTGATCCCCGGCCAAGGGAAGGAAACCTCCCGCAAGGCTTTGGATGAATTGAATCTCGAGGCGAGGAAATTCAACCTCAAGGGCCTCTTGTCCTTGAAAGTCGAATCCGGCGAGCTCGCCGGTTCCTTCGCGAAATTCCTCACGCCCGAGCAAAAGAAGGCCCTGATCGCCTCTTTGGGCCTCAAAGAGGATGATTTGCTTCTTTTCGCGAGCTCTTCTTACCGTCGGGACATCGATTTCGGCTTAGGGGCGCTCCGCACCTTGTTCGCCAAGAAACTCAATCTCATCAAACCGGGGACCTACGATCTCCTTTGGGTCGTCGATTTCCCGATGTTCGATCCGGTGGAAGGGGAGCCGGGCAAATACGTGGCCGAGCACCATCCCTTCACCCGTCCCCGCGATGAGGACTTGCCGCTTTTGGACACCAAGCCGGAAGAGGTCTTGGCCTACGCTTATGACATCGTCATCAATGGCTACGAGGCCGGCGGCGGCACTCTCCGCATCTACGATCACGATACCCAATGGAAAATCTTCAAGATCCTTGGACTATCCGACCAAGAGGTCGCCAAGAAGTTCGGCTGGTTCATCGACGCGTTCCGTTATGGGGCGCCCCCGCACGGCGGAATCGCCTTCGGGCTTGATCGCCTGGCGATGGTCCTCACCGGCACGGACAACATCCGCGACGTGGAGGCCTTCCCGAAGAACCTTCAAGCCACCGATCCTTTGTCCCATGCCCCGCAGCCCGTCACCGACGAGCAACTGGAAGCGGTGGGGCTATCCGAGAAGAATAAGTAACTCTATATACTTTGTATATAGAAAATATTAATAAACGACTAAAAAAGTACTAAGGAGATTTTATGGAAGAACAGAAGGTGGACATCGACTCCCTTTGCGTCGCCGCACTCCGGTCCTTGGTGATCGACGTGATCAACAAGGCCAATTCAGGCCATCCCGGCATGGCGCTGGACGCCGCGCCGATGATGTATGCCCTCTATCGCGACCATCTCAAGGCCGACCCCGAGCATCCGGATTGGATCAACCGCGACCGCCTCGTCTATAGCGCCGGGCACCCGAGCGCCCTCATCTACTCGCTCCTCCATCTCTCGGGCTATTCGCTAAGCCTCGAGGATCTTCAAAGGTTCCGCCAGCTCCATTCCCTCACCCCGGGCCATCCCGAGGTCACCCTCACCCGCGGCATCGACGCGACCGCCGGGCCGCTAGGCCAGGGCATCGGGCAAGCCGTCGGCATGGCGATCGCCGAGAAGGCGGTCTCCGCCCAATATCCCGAGGGCTCGCGCCTATTGGACCATTACACCTATTGCCTCTGCGGCGACGGGTGCTTAGAGGAGGGGATCAGCCAGGAGGCCATTTCCTTGGCCGGCCACCTCAAGCTCAACAAACTCATCTTGCTTTACGACGAGAACGGCTCCACCTTGGACGGACCAACCTCGAATTCCCTCACCGAATCGGTGAAACTCCGCTTCCTCGCGGAGGAATGGAACGTCCTTGAGGTTTCCTCCGGGAACGACGTGGAGGCCATCTCCAAGGCGATCGGCGAGGCCAAACAGTCCGCTTTGTACCCGACGGTCATCATCGTCCATACGACCATCGGCTACGGCTCAGCCAAACAAGGCACCCACGCGACCCACGGGGCTCCGCTAGGGGAAGAAGACGGGAGGCACGCCAAAGACGTCTACGGCTTCCATTATCCCGATTGGACCGTGCCCGAAGAGGTTTACGCCCATTTCAAGGAAACCTTCGCTTCCCGCGGGAAAGAAGCCTACGAGGCCTATCAAAACGAATCCGATGCCTATGAGGCCGAGCATCCCGAGGATTATGCGCGCTTCGCCAACGCGATGAGCCGCAACCTCGACCCCTATATCCAAAACCTCTCCTTCGAGGAGAAGAAAGAGGCGAGCCGGGCTAGCAGCGGGCGTTTGCTCTCCGACTATTTCAACGCGATACCTTTCCTTTTCGGCGGCTCCGCCGACGTCGCCGCCTCGGTCAAAACCGGCGTCAAAGGGGCGGTGGACTTCTCTGCCACCCATCCCGAGGGGCGCAACGTCAATTGGGGCATCCGCGAATTCGGCATGGCCTGCGCCTGCAACGGCATCTTGCTCCACGGGGGTTTGGTCCCTTACGCCGGGTGCTTCCTCATCTTCGCCGATTACCTGAAGCCCGCGATCCGCATGGCCGCCATGGAAGAGCTGCCGATGATCTACCTCTTCTCGCACGATTCCCTCGCGGTCGGGGAAGACGGGACCACCCATCAGCCGATTGAGCAGCTTTCGATGCTGCGCACCATCCCCGGAGTCAAAGTCATCCGCCCCGCGGATAGCTATGAGACATCCTTGGCCTATCAGGCGGCCCTGTCCTCAAAAAAGAACCCAACCTGCCTCATCTTGACCCGCCAAGCCCTGCCGATGCTCCCCGTCAAGGACCCCAAAGGCGTCGAGAAAGGCGCCTACTTTGTCAAGAAGTTCGAGAAGGAGGACGGCGAGATCTTGGCCACCGGGAGCGAAGTCTCCTTAGCCCTTGAGTCGAGCGCCCTGCTCGAAGAAAAAGGCCTCCGCCTAAGCGTCGTCTCGCTTCCTTGCCTTGAGAATTTCGACGCCTGCACCGAGGATTACAGGAAATCGATCCTCTCTTCGCCCTATGAGAAGCGCGTCTCCCTGGAGATGGGCTCGACCGCCCTTTGGGGGAAATACGCCGCCAATCGCATCGGCGTCGATGCCTTCGGCACCTCCGGAAAAGCCGAGGACGTGCTCTCCGAATACGGGTTCACCCCGGAGAAAGTGGCCGAGAAGATCGCCCAGATGCTAAAATAAGCCTATGAGCGATTACCTAGTCATCAACAATTACTCCTCGGGCGGCACCTTGAAAATCTCGAGGAAGGCGATCGCCGAGATCGTCGAGAAATCGGTCGAGAACCTCACCGGAGCCAACCTTGGCAAAGGGAAGAAGCGCCTTCTCACCGTGGATCAGCCTCTGCGCATCGTCTTGGGCAAGGAAGGGAAAATCAAAATCTCCGTCGATGTGACCCTCCCCAAAGACTCCAAAGTGAAGGAGGCTTGCCTCGCCCTCCAAAAGGAGATCGCGACCAACCTCTCGATGATGATTGAGGCCGTCCCGACCGAGATCCACGTCCACGTTGCCGGTTTGTCTTAAGAAGAGGCGGAGCCCGGGGGCTCCGCTTTTTGCTTTGAAAAAGGGCTTTCCCGGAAGGAATTCCCCTCTTTTGGGCCTTTGTTTGTGATATCATACCCCGTGGCTGAAAGGGCCCTTCTTTTATGGACGAGAATATCTACGAAAACGCATGGCTCGAAGGCGGCAGGAACGCCCTTCAGCACGCGGCCATGACCGCGATCTACGACGAGCTTACCTACATCGACATGGGCGAGCCGGTCGATGTTGAGGGCATCGTTTCCTCTTTGCTTGAGCAGGATTACGAGGACTGCGACGTCTTCGTCAAATCCGCGGCCATCTATGCGATCAAATACCACGACGAAGCCATCGCCAAATTCAATGAGCACATGACCAAATGGACCTTCGATCGCCTCAACCGGGTCGAACAGGCGATTTTGCTTCTTGCTTACGTCCATTTCTACGCGATCGAAAAGACCGTCTCCAAAAACGTCGTCATCTCCGTCGCCGTCACTTTGTCCAAAATCTATCTCGACGACAAAAGCCGCCGATTCATCAACGGCATCCTCGACAACGTCCTGGTGAGAGAATGAACGAGAGACAAAGGGGTTTCTCCGTAACGGAGCTCAACCGGATCATCAAACGGAAACTGGAAAGCGACGAGGTCCTTTCCTCTTTTTGTTTGGAAGGCGAGGTCTCGAATTACAAAACCTACCCTTCCGGACACGCCTACTTCACCTTGAAGGACTCCGAATCCGAGATCTCCGCGGTGATGTGGCGGAGCGCCAGGGCCCGCTTGGCCTTCCTCCCCCAAAACGGGGATCAGGTCCTCGTAAGGGGATCGATCTCCGTCTATCCTCCCCGCGGGGAATACAAGGTCAGCGTCCTTTCGATGGAAAAGAAAGGGGCGGGGGACGCCCTCCGGAAGCTCCGCGAACTCGCCGAGAAGCTCAAAAAGGAAGGCCTCTTCGAGGAGTCCAGGAAAAAGAAGATCCCCGCCTATCCAGAGAAAATCGCCTTGATCGCCGGGAAAAACAGCGCCGGAATGAAGGATTTAGAGGTCAACATCGCAAAAAGATGGCCTCTATCGGAGGTGAGGCCTTTCCCGAGCCTCGTCCAAGGAAAAGAGGCTCCCGCCGAGCTTCTTTCGGCTTTAAAAAAAGCGATGGATTACGCCCCGGACACCCTGATCATCGGAAGAGGCGGCGGCAGCAGTGAGGATTTGGGCGCCTTCAACGACGAAGCCTTGGTCCGGGCCGTTGCGGATTGCCCAATCCCCGTCATCGCGGCGGTGGGCCACGAAATCGACGTCACGTTGATTGATTTGGTGGCCGACCTTCGCTGTTCGACCCCGACCGCGGCCGCCGTCGCGGCCACCCCGGATTGGCGAGAGGTCTCTTTGAGCCTAGACCAAGCCGGCGAAAGCATGGACGCTTCCGTTACAAGGATTCTATCTTTGGCCAAACAAAGGCTTTGCGCTTTGGCCGAGCGCCCTTATTTCAAGGATCCAAGCGTCCTATGCAAAGTGGAAAAGGAGAAAATCCGCCAATTGGGCGCGCGCCTGTCCTCAAATGTTCAGAATAGAGTCTCCTTGGAGAAGACTTCTCTAGGAGCCTTGAATGAACGTCTGGATGGGTCCATCCGTTCCTATCTGGACAAGCGTTCCTATCGGATGTCCGAATTGACTTCCAAATTGAAGGCCCTCAATCCGGAGTCGGTGCTCTGCCGCGGTTATTCGATTACCACGGACCAAACGGGAAAGCCGATTCGCGAGGCAAAGAATCTGGAAGTGGGACAAGTCCTCAAAACGAGATTTGCAGACGGAACCATTGAATCTACAATTACCCATAAGGAGAGCGAACATGGAGAATGAGAAAAAGATGACCTTCGAGGCGAAACTGAACCGCCTCAACGAAATCGTGTCGAAAATCGAAGGGCAGACGCTGCCCCTCCAAGAGACCCTGTCTTTGTACAAAGAGGGCAAAGCCTTGATCGAGGACCTTCAGAAAGAACTGTCCGAAGCGGAGAAAAAAGTAGGGGACCTAAGGGTCGACGAAGAAGATATTAAGTAATTATCTAGTATTAAATTAGTATATTATCGTGTATGAAAAAGAACGGCAGCGACGTAAAAATTTCCCTAAATACAATCTCTGACCATTCTTTTTTGTGCTCGCTTGATTACAAACAGGCAGAAAAGGTTTGCGCCTTGCTTCGAAGCGAAATCCTTCGCTGCGTGTCCACCTACGGGGGCCATCTTTCCTCAAACCTCGGGGACGTCGAATTGACCGTCGCCCTTCACCGCGTTTTCGATTTCAAAACCGATAAGCTGATCTTCGATGTCGGCCATCAATGCTACGCCCATAAACTCCTGACGGGCCGAAGCCTAGAGCATCTGAATCAAAAAGGATACGTCAACGGCTTCCAAAATCGGAAGGAATCCCCCTATGACGTCTATGACGCCGGGCACAGCTCAACGGCGTTATCGGCCTGCGAGGCTTTTGCCTACGCCCGCGATTTGGATCAGGAACATTACGATGTGGTGGGCTTCGTCGGGGATGCCTCGATTGTGAACGGGCTATCGCTAGAAGCCCTGAACGACCTTGGGGCCAGGAGCCACAAGGTCATCATCGTCTTGAACGACAATGGCATGGCCATCCATAAACCTTCTGGGGGACTAGGCAAGTTCTTCCGGCGAATTTCGACGGATAAACTCTATAACAAAGCCAAAAAGGGCTACCGCAGGTTGCTTTATCGCTCAGCCGCAGGGCAAAAACTCTATACGTTCACAAGCCGTTTCAAAGACACGCTCAAGTCCAAACTTGTTCCAACGACCTTTTTCGACAATATGGGTTTCACCTACATCGGACCGGTCGATGGGCACAACCTAAGAGCCCTTGAAAAAGCCTTCAAAGCGGCCAAAAGAGCCACCAAATCGGTCGTTGTCCATTGTTCTACCATAAAAGGAAAGGGCTACGCTCCTGCGGAAAACGACAAAAAAGGCTTCTGGCATTCCGTCCCGCCGTTCGATTTGGCGACCGGCGAGATCAAAAACGAATTCCCGAACGTCCTCACTTGGCCTTCCTACATCTCCGAACTCATCCACGAACGGATGGAAAACGATCCGGACGCGATCCTTTTGGTGCCAGCCATGATCGGGGGATCCCATTTGGAACGCTGCTTCGCCGATTTCCCGGCTCGGTGCATCGACGTTGGGATCGCCGAAGAACACGCCATCACGATGGCCGGCGCGCTCTCTTTGGCGGGGAAAAAACCGATCGCGTGCCTTTATTCGACGTTCCTTCAGCGCGCTTACGACGAGCTTCTCCACGATTGCGCCAGAATGGGCGCCAATCTTACGGTCTTGATCGATCATGCTGGCCTTGTGGGAAAAAACGGGGAAACCCATCAAGGGATTTACGATGAAGCGTTTCTGAAATCCATCCCCGGGGTCACCGTTTCGATGCCTTCCTCGCCTGAAATCGGCCGCGCTTTGTTTGAAGAATCCTTCGCCGGACACGGCGTTTTCGCCATTCGCTATCCATCTGATTCCTTAGAAAGCGACTTTGAGAAAGAAAAAGCCTATTGTCCTTATCTATCCTGGCATAGCCGCGTGAAGAAAGAAGACAAGATCGCCCTGATCGGCGTGGGCCCGCTTGGCAGAACGCTTTATGAAGAAGCCGAAAAAGAGAAACTGCCCGTTTCCTATTTCGACCCCGTCTACCTTAATCCCGTGATGGAAAACGAACTCAAAAAGGTCCTTGGCTACAAGGCCATTCTGATCTATGACGCCTACGGCACCGAAGAAGGCTTCGCTTCCTCAATCCTTTCCGGCCTCATGAAAATGGGCTATCAAGGAAAAGCAATCGCCCGATGCGTGAAAAACGACTTCATCGGCTTCGATACGGTTGAGAATCAAAGGAAAGGAAGCCTTGTGGACGTCGAAAGCGTTCTAGGTTTGCTCAAAACCCTGGCCTGATGCTCTTTTCCTTTTGTCTCTAGTTAACATAACGGGCTTATGCCTTTATGATAAAGGCATGGCAAAGGTGATCATGCACATCGATCTGAACGCCTTCTTCGCCTCCTGCGAGGTGATCCGGGATCCTTCTTTATCCGGCCTTCCTTTGCTGATCGGCCATTCCGGGCGGTCTGGGATCGTTTCCACGGCGAGCTACGAGGCCAGGAAATTCGGCTGCCATAGCGGCCAGCCCATGTTTCAGGCTTTGCGGCTTTGCCCCCAGGCCAAAGTGATCCCCGTGGATTTCGATTATTATTCCATGATGTCCTTGTCCTTTTTCTCTTACCTCCGCCGGTACACCCCGTTGGTGGAGCCGGCCTCGATCGACGAAGGATACGCGGACATGACCGAGCGCCTCAAAAGCGAATCCGATCCGGCTTCTTTCTTTTTGAGGCTTCAATCCGAGCTAAAAAAAGAGACGGGCTTAAGTTGCTCGATCGGCGTCGCCCCGACGAAATGGCTCGCTAAGATGGCTTCTGATCTTCGCAAGCCCATGGGTATGACGATCTTGCGCAGGAAAGATATTCCTCTCTTGCTTTATCCTTTGCCCATCGAATCCTTTTGGGGGATCGGCAAGAAGACGAGCCCCAGACTCCGCGAGATGGGAATCCAAACGATCGGGGATTTCGCCCAAAAGGCCGAAGCGGGGGATCCTGCGCTGCGGAAAGAGCTCGGAAAATTCTTCGCGACCGCCAAAGAATGGGTCGAAGGCGGCGGAAGCGATCAAGTGTCGATCTCCTCGGAGGACCCAAAATCCATCGGGGCGCAGGAGACCCTTCCTCACGATTGCCGCGAATTCGAAGAAGTTGCGCCTTATTTCGCCGGAATCGCGGAGGCTATCTCCTCGCGGGCCAAGAAAGAAAGGAAAGAAGGCAAAGGAATCTCGGTGAACGTGAAGACCCTGGATTTCCGCCTCCACAGCAAGGCGACTCTTCTCGACTCCGCCAGCAACGATCCCAAAAAGATCCTCGAAAAGGTAAAGCCGCTGTTCCTTGAGCTTATGAGCAAACTCGGGAATCCCGAGATTAGGCAAATCGGGATCACCCTCACCCGTCTTATCGATCCTAGGAAAGAGACGGTCCAGATGAGTTTATGGAATTACGAAGAATACGAGAAGAAGGACGCGACGAAGCTTCTCATCGAATCCTTGAACCGGAAGATGGACAAGCCGATGCTCAAGAGAGCCTCCCAAGCCGAGAAGAAAGAGAAACCCCATGGAAATAAAAGACGCGATTGAGCAATATTTCACTCACTTAGCCGCCGCAAGAGGCTTAAACAAAACCACGATCGAGGACTACCGGGAGGATTTTGAAATCTTTCTCCGCGACTTCCCGGAGAAAAGCGACACCGATGATTTTCTGCCGACCGATCTAAGCGATTTCGCGATCAAAGAAGGCGAGAAAGACCGTTCCTCATCGACGATCGCAAGGCGCCTTTCCTCTTTATATGGTTTTTATTCTTATCTTGGCTTAAACGGGATTTTGGATTGGGCCCCCGACCGGGTGGAGCGTCCGAAAGAAGAAAGGAATCTGCCGGTCGTATTGACTTTCGAGGAGGTGGAGGCGCTTCTAGACGCTCCGAAGACCGACAACGAATCCGGAGCCAGGGACAAAGCGATGCTGGAGACGATGTACGCGACCGGATTGCGCGTCTCCGAGCTCTGCGCCTTGTCTCTTGGCGACATCGACCCAGAGAACCGCTTAATCAAAGTGAGGGAGGGAAAAGGCAAAAAGGAACGTTCCGTGCCGATTTCCCCTTTTGCCTTGGAATGGCTGGAGAACTACATCGAGGAGTATCGAGTCAAAAACAAAGGCAGGAGGCAAAAGACGGTGTTCCTCAACCTAAGGGGCCAGGGCATCAGCCGGAATTACTTCTTCCTGCAGGTCAAAAAGTACGCCAAAGAAGCGGGTATCGAAGTCTCGGTCTCCCCCCATACCTTGCGCCATTGCTTCGCCACCCATCTTTTGGAGAACGGGGCGGAACTCCGCACCGTGCAGGAAATGCTGGGCCATGCCCATCTATCGACCACCCAGATTTACACCCACGTTTCGAGCCGAAGGATCTTGGAGGCTTATGATCGTTTCTCTTTCCGAAAGTAAAGGGTGCTATACTAATGGGCGAGCTTAAGGCCCGCCAACACAGGAGGACTGACACATATGGATAAAAAATACCGTCGCTTCAAAAGGATCTTCTTGATCGTGGCCGATTCGGCCGGCATCGGCGAGGAGCCTGACGCCGCCGATTTCAACGACTGCGGCTCCAATACCTGGGCCCACGCGGCCTCCTCCGTCGGGGGGCTATGCGTCCCAAACATGGAGAGAATGGGGATCGGAACCCTGGACGACATTCCCGGCGTCGCCAAAATCGAGGTCCATCCTCAGGCATATTGCCTTGCTTGCCAAGAGACAAGCCGCGGAAAGGATACGATGACCGGCCACTGGGAGATGATGGGCATCAACACCGTTAAGCCTTTTCAAACCTTCACGGATACCGGTTTCCCAAAAGAGTTAATGGATGAACTTTCCAAACGCACGGGGCATAAGCTCCTCGGGAATTACGCCTCCAGCGGAACCGTGATCCTCGATGAACTCGGCGAAGAGCAGATCAAGGAAAATGCCCTGATCGTCTACACTTCCTCGGATTCGGTTTTGCAAATCGCCGCCAACGAAGACCATATGCCCCTAGAGGAAATCTACCGTTGCTGCGAGATTGCCCGCGAGCTTTGCATGCGTCCCGAATGGATGGTCGGCAGAGTCATCGCCCGGCCTTATGTCGGCGAGAGCAAAGGCAATTTCAAGCGCGTGGGCGCCCATCGCCACGATTACACGGTCTCTCCGACCGGGATCACCGCTTTGGACATCTTGAAGCAAAACGGCTTCGAGGTTTCCGCCGTCGGCAAGATCAACGACATCTTCAACGGCGTGGGAATCACCAAGACCATCCATACGGCTTCCAACGAAGAAGGAATGGATGAAGCCATCCGTCAGCTCAAAAACGACGATTACACCGGCCTTTGCTTCGTCAATCTCGTCGAATTCGACAGCGAATACGGCCATCGCCGCAACCCCGTGGGATATGCGCGCTGCCTGGAGGCCTTCGATAAGCGCGTCGGCGAGTTCATCTCCGAAATGGGCGACGAGGATCTGCTCATGATCACCGCCGATCACGGCAACGACCCGACGTTCCACGGAACGGACCACACTCGCGAAAAAGTGCCTTTGCTCCTATATTCTCCTTCCTTTAAAAACGGCAGGAAACTTGAGGAGCGGAAGACCTTCGCCGTTATGGGCGGAACGATTCTGAGCAATTTTTACCTCAAAGAAGACCCTTCGATGCTCCAAGGGGAACTAAAGGAAATCTTTTAAACCGGTAAAGGCTCTGCCCACGGAGCCTTTTCTTTCCCTAAAAACGAAAGAGAGTCCATAATAAGGCGAAAGTTGAAACGATTGATTATGAAGAAAACCCTGATTGCCCTAACCTTGTCTTCCGCCTTGCTTTTCGCTTGCTCCGGAGGCAATAACCCTTCCGGAAGCGAAGAGGATTACGCTTTCTCTTGGGTCACGCCCACGGGGGCCCCGACTTTGGCTTTCTATGACCAAGGCGAGAATGAAAACTGGGTGAGCGCCAGCAACCCGGCCGAGATCGTGGTCCCGAGCTTCGCTGCGAATTCCTACGACGCTATTGTCTTCGATGGCGTATCGGGCCTCAACCTCATGACCGCCAACGCCAAGGCCGCGAACTATAAGTTGGCCCGCTGGATCAATAATCTTGGCTTTTACCTCGTTTCCACAAGCCACACCAAAGAAGACGTCGCTTCTTGGGACGCTTCTTGGACGATCGACGCCTTCGTCAAAACCGGGAACGCTTCCCGCTGCCTTTTGAACCTCGCTGCGGATTCCTGGAACTGGGGCGACGTCACCTCGCAGACCACCTTCGAGACCGGTTTGGACGCGGTCGTCGGCAACATCGCGACCGGCGGCTACGATTTCTACGTCGTCGCCGACCCCGCATACACGAATCTTAAAACCAAGATGGGCGATAAGCTTCACCTGATCTACGACCTGCAGGAGGAATGGGGGAAGGCCCATGATGGCTCCTGTATCCCCAGCGCGGCCCTTTTCGTGAATAAGACCAAATACGCCGAGCATAAATTGGCTTACGATAAATTCCTCGCCGAAACGGATGAAAGGCTTGCCAACCTCGTCGACGATCCTCAAAAGGCCCAGGATGGCCTATTGACTTACGTGACGAGCGAGCCGAGCCACTGCGTGAATGGGAACATCACTAAGTTCGGCATCTCCGCGACGATCGCGGTGAGACTTGCGGACTATCAAGCCACCAATACCTTCGGATTCCTCAAAAAAGATGCGGTGGGGGACGTCAAAGCGGTAGCCGACAAGTTCCAAGCGGGATTCTCCGGAGCTTCTTTCTCCGCCGATCTATTCCTAACGGACTGAACCAGTGGCCAAAACAAAGGGAAATAAAACGATTTGGGCGCCCATTTTCGTCGCTTTGGGCGTTTTAGCTCTAATCGGGGCTTGGTATTTGCTCGCGTTTTGTTTAGCTTCAAATGGGAATTACGGCGTTCCTTACCCTCATGAGACGGCCTCTTTGGCGTTCTCTTACCTCTTTTTGGAGGGGGCTTTGGGGACTTGGATGGCAATCTTTTGGACATTGCTTCGTTTGGTGATGGGGTTCGTCGTTTCCTTCGTTCTAGGCGCCCTTTTTGGCATATTGGCCGGATTGTTTCCGAAATTCAAAGCCTTTTCTTCGCCTTTGTTGGGCGTCCTGCGCGCCATTCCGACGGCGGCCGTCGTGCTTACGCTGGTCTCGGTCCTTTTGGGCGCGAAAGCCCATGCTTGGCTTTCCTGGATCCCAGTCGCCTTGACCTTCGTGGTGGCTTTTCCTTTATATTACCAAGCCTTCTGCTCAGGGATTGAAAACGAAAGCGCCGATATCTTGGACTCCTTGTCTTTGGAAGGCGCGAATCGGAAATTCGCGACTTTGGTCCAAGTTTATCTCCCGGATTCCTGGCCATTCATCTCCATGAGCCTTGCCCAGAGCCTTGGGCTGTCCTTCAAGGTTTGCATCATGGCTGAGGTCTTGAGCGCCACAAGTGCTGGGAAGGCCGGGATCGGAACGCTTATCGTACTATCCCGCCAGGCCGATGGCGGAATCCAAGCCATCCCGGCTTATAGCTTGATCGTCTTGATCCTGATGGCCGTCCTCGACATCCCGTTCCTGATCCTCAGAAAGAAAAGGAAAACGAAATAGAAGCTTGACCGAGGAAACCTATCCTCGGTTTTTTATTGACGTAAGACGGAATAAAATTTGTTTAAACCATAATAGATCCGGCTTTGTCGTAGACTTCAATTCAAAATAAGACTCAATGGAAAAATCGAGGCGTAGAGAAGGAAATAGAGAAG
>SFUB01000049.1 GCA_004561785.1 bacterium
GACAAGGACAAGAAGAATGTCTCCTATTCGGAGACCGAGTCCCGCGTCATGCTTGCTTTGCAGGATCTCAACGCGAAGACGAGTTTCGAGTCTCCTGAGCTCATTGGCCTAGGAAAAGAACATTTGGATGCCTTTTTGCGGGCAAATCCGGAATTCAGCGACTTCTCTTTCATCTTCGAAAAGCTCTTCCATACCCAGAAGCACATCCTTTCGGAATCTCAGGAGAAGCTGCTTTCCTGTTTCTCTCCCATCACCGGGGAGGGGGGCGATCTTTATTCAACTCTGTCCGTCGCCGATTATGTTCCCCAAGAAGCCACCTTATCCGACGGCAGGAAGGTCATGGTCAGCAGCGCGAACTGGACCGACTTGGTTTCCAAAGAGGCCAAGCAAGAGGACCGTCAAGCCATCTTTGAGGCCCTTTATAAGCAATTCGACTCCCATAAGAATACCTACGGGGAGATCTATAACCTCACCGTGCAAAGCGAACTCGCCGAGATGAAGGCCAGGGGCTACTCCTCCATTTTGGAAGAGCATCTCTCCCAAAACGCGATCCCCGAATCCGTCTTCCTCAACCTCGTTGAGGTCGCTTCTACCCACACGGAGGCTTTGCATAAATACTATCGTCTCCGCGCGAAGGCTTTGGGACTCGAGCACCATCGTTCCTACGACCGCTTCTTGCCGTTAGCGAAGTCCGACAAGAAATACACCTATGAGCAGGCCAGAGAGCTTTTCTGGGATTCGATTTCCTCTTTCCCGGAGGACTTCCAGAAGAAAGCCCATGAGGTTTTGGAACCGGGTTACGTGGATGTCTACCCATCCGACGGCAAAAGAAGCGGCGCCTATAGCAACGGGGGCAGCGACGTCCATCCTTATATCCTTCTCAATTTCTTGGGGAATTTGGAAGATGTCTTCACCCTGGCTCACGAATCCGGCCATTCGATCCATACCCTCTATTCGGAGGAAAATCAGCCGGCTTTGAAGCAAGGGTACGCGATCTTCGTCGCCGAGATCGCTTCCACCTTCAACGAGCACAATCTCTTGGATTATCTGCTCTCCTCCGATTTGCTGAACCGCGAAGACAAGATCGTCTTGCTTCAGAAGGCCATCGATCAGATCGTGTCCACTTTCTACCGTCAGACCCTGTTCGGACAATATGAGTACGAGATCGCGAAACTCGCCGAAAAGGGCGAACCGATCAACCACGCGGTCCTCTCGCAGAAGATGGTTGAGCTCTATAAGACCTACTATGGAGTCGATATCTCGGAGGAGAAAGTGAAGCCCCTCGTCTGGGCTTATATACCCCACCTCTTCTACACCCCCTTCTACGTCTATCAATACGCGACCAGCTTCACTTCCTCCATGCTCATCTACGAGAAAGTGAAGAAAGGAGAGCCCAACGCCTTTGAGAATTACATCAAGATGCTCTCTTCCGGCGGCAGCGATTGGCCCATTGAGGAGGTCAAGCTCGGCGGAGTCGACCTCACGACGAAAGAGCCTTTCCTATCCGTCACCGACAGGATGGAAGAATTGGTCGACGCCTTGGAAAAACTGCTAAACGAATAAAAACCCTGCAAAACCGAAAAGGAAGCGGCAAAACCGCTTCCTTTTTCTTTTTACCTTTCCACAAGAGTAAGTTGATCGCCCTGCAAATCAAGGAGATATTTTTTCTCGGTGGAAAGGATTCCCTCCACGATCTTATTGGCCAAGAACGTTTCGATCTTGTCCTGAATGAACCGCTTCAAGGGGCGGGCGCCGAATTCCTCGCTGTAGGCGCTGTTTAGAACGTATTGGTTGATGGACGGCGCGAATTCGATGGAGATGAACTGCTCTTTGAGCCGATCGGAGAGCTCATGAAGCATCTTGTCGACGATTTTCTTCTGGGCCTCTTTGCCCAAGGGGTTGAAGTAGACAATCTCATCGATTCGGTTGAGGAACTCCGGCTTGAAGGTCTTGTGCAGCAAGCCCACGACCGCGTCTTTCTCCCCTTTGAGAAGATATTCGCTTCCAAGATTGCTGGTCATGATGATGACCGTATTGCGGAAGTCCACGAGACGCCCTTGGGAGTCGGTGAGCCTGCCTTCGTCAAGCACCTGAAGCAGCAAGTTGAAGACCTCGGGGTTGGCCTTTTCGATCTCGTCGAAGAGGACAATTGAATAAGGGGCGCGCCTCACTTTCTCGGTGAGCTGGCCGCCTTCTTCGTAGCCCACGTATCCCGGAGGGGCGCCGATGAGACGGGAAACGCTGTATTTCTCCATGTATTCGGACATATCGATCCGAATGATGGAATTCTCGTTGTCGAACAAAGACTCCGCCAAAGCCTTCGAGACCTCGGTCTTCCCAACCCCGGTCGGGCCGAGGAAGAGGAAAGAGCCGATTGGGCGATTGGGATTCTTGATCCCAGCCCGTTGACGGATGATCGCGTTCGAGACAAGGCGGATGGCTTCATCCTGGCCGATGACCCTTTTCCCAAGCGTATCCTTGAGGTCAAGGACCTTCTCGCGGTCTCCTTTCTTGATTTTGGAAACGGGGATGCCGGTCATCCTACCGACGATCTTAGCGATTTCGGCTTCATCCACGACCTCATTCACCAGACGATCCCCGTCTTTGCAGGACAAGGACACATCGCGAAGCCTTTGCTGAAGCTCAGGGATGGTTTTGTACTGCAGCTCGGAGGCTTTCTTGTAATCGCCTTGGGTGAAGGAATTGGAGAGTTCTCGCTTGGCGGATTCGATTTCCTCTTTGAGCGTCTTGGCTTCTGAGACTTCTTCCTTCTCTTTCCGCCATTCCGCATTCAAAGATTCGAATTTGCCTTTCGCATCGGAAAGTTCCTTCTCCAAAGTTTCCAGCCGGCGAAGCGAAGACTCGTCTTTTTCCTTGCTCAAAGCGACCTTCTCGATCTCGAGGCTTCTGATTTTGCGGGACACCTCATCGAGTTCGGTCGGCATCGACTCGATCTCGACTTTGATGGAGGCGCAGGCCTCATCGAGCAAGTCGATGGCTTTATCGGGCAAAAAGCGATTGGTGATGTAGCGGTTCGAAAGGGTGGCGGCGGCGATCAAAGCCCCGTCGGTGATCTGAACCCCATGATAGGATTCGAATCTCTCCTTCAAGCCGCGAAGAATCGTGACCGTGTCTTCCACGGTGGGCTCTCCCACCATGACGGTCTGGAACCGGCGTTCCAAAGCCCGGTCCTTCTCAATGTATTCCCGATACTCGTTCAAAGTGGTGGCGCCGATGCAATCGATGTCGCCTCGGGCGAGAAGCGGTTTGAGAAGGTTTGCGGCATCCATGGCCCCGTCGGTTTTGCCGGCGCCGACAATGAGATGGATCTCATCGATGAAGAGGATGGTCTTGTGGTTGCTCTCTTTGATTTTGTTCAAGACGGCTTTGAGGCGTTCCTCGAATTCTCCGCGGTACTTAGCCCCCGCGACGAGAGCGCCCATATCGAGTTCATAGATTGTCTTATCCTGCAAAGAAGCGGGGACGTCCTTCTTGACGATCCTTTCGGCCAAGCCTTCGACGATGGCGGTTTTGCCAACGCCAGGCTCGCCCAAAAGAACGACGTTGTTTTTGGTTTTCCTTGCCAAAACCTGAATTACTTTCCGGATTTCCTCATCCCTGCCGATGACGGGATCGACTTTGCCGCTGGAGACGGCTTCGTTGAGGTCCCGGCCGAATTTCTTCAGCACATCGGGGTCTTGGGAATAATCTTCCGGCATTTGCTGCATGTTCATGTTAGGCCCTCCTTCTGCCTTTTGAAGGCCCAATCAATATAGACCAAAAATTAGCACTCGCAAGGCCTGAGTGCTAAAAAACTTCTTTTACTTGTTCTTGATTTCGGTCAAAAACGCTTTGATGGCAGGGAAGTCTCGATAGAAGAAATCGGCTTGGATAGGCTCTTTTCCAACTTGGCGGAAGCAAAGGTAAACGCGAGTTGGATCATGGGTTCCGTCTTCGTCCAAATCGACCGGATCCCCATCTTCATCCCTCTCGATTTCTTCGCTCGAAAGATAAGAATCCAGGCTAAGTAAGGAACCCGTCTTGGAGAAATAGATTCCCGCGTGGCCGGTTTTGAAGCCAGGGAGCAAAACCGCTCCCTCTTCTTTTGCCAGATCGTACTTCAACGTCGCGACCAAATCGGAAGCGAAGGGCGTCTTTCTTTCATTCATTGTTTTACTCCTCAATCGAACAAAGCGTCCAATACGTCATCATGCCCATAGAAATAGGACCGGTCCAGCTCTTTGTCGACCCCTGCCCCTCCTTGGACCCCCGCATAAACCGGAGAGCCCTTGGAGAAGGACACGGTTGCCATGGAATTCGGGCCTGAAATGTGGAAGCTGGATCCATCCGCGTTCACGAAGGCGTAGATGGGGCAGGCCCCGCCGCCGCTATTCTCGCCGAAGACCTTCGCGATCCCGGCGCGTCTAGAGGCACAGGCCAGGAAGTTCGCCGCGGAGAAGGTGACCCCAGAAGTCAAGAAACCCCATTCATACGAAGAATAGGAATCCTCGTCCGAGTAGTCGCCATCTTCATCGACGTCGACTTTCATCCTTTGGTAATAATTGGATCCATCGAGCCGGTTGGTGCTTCCGTAGGCGATTTTCTCATCGGTGAGCAGCCCCATCATGCGGAAGGCGGCGCCGAGGTTGCCTCCTCCGTTCCGAGTCAAGTCGAGAAGGATGCTCTTGATCCCCCCGTGCTTTTCGATTCGGGAAAGCATTTCCTTCATGTAATAGAACGAATCCTTAAGATAGGCATCTTCTTTGAGGTTCCCTTGGGGATCCTTCAGCTCGGAAGAGGAACCCGTCACGATCGGATACTGGGAGACGATGATCGCCGTATCGCCTTGGAAACGGAGGGGCTCATCCTCAGGATAGGCGGCCTTATAGGAGGCTTCCAGTTCCGTGCTTTCCTCTAGGAAAGCTTTTCGCCTAGGCCCAACGGGAAGGGAATAATCCCCGTCAGGAGAAGCGTAGAAAGAAAGGGAATCATAGGACGTGTGCATCTCGTCCAATTGGTTGTAGAGGATGTCCGTCATGGCGGAGAAGGCGGTTTCGTCGTTCCTGGACGCTAAAGAGGCAACGGCCTCGGGAGCGAAGCCCTCCGGAAAATCATCCCGAAGGCCATAGTAGCGATCCAAAACGAAGAGGAAGCCGGCTTTGTTCATCTTGGCGACATCCTCAGGAATCGCTTGGCCGAAAGTGCGGTTTTCGGAATAAGCCCCTTTCATGGCCTCTTCGTCCATCGCAAAGGAGAAATAGGCGTTATAGACCGCCGTCCCGTTGTAATAGAGGTTGGTGTAATGAGAGGAGCAAAACAAGGTATTTGCAATGCAAAAAGGCAGCAAAACCTCATCCTTTTTGCGGAATATGTCAATTCCGTAGGTTCCTAAATCAAAAATCACGGGGTTCCCGGGGTTTGACTTAGCGTCGGTCACCTTAAGCGCGAAATTATAATCTGTCCCCGAGGTGGAATAGATGAGATTGAAGAAATCCAAAGAGGAAACCCAGATCGAATTGCTTCGATCGTCCACCCTCATCTGATACGTCGCCTCCAACGTCCTCCAAGTCAGATCGAGCTCCCTTTCCCCCACGGTTTTGAAGGAGATATAAGAAGTCTGATAGAGCCCCTCCAAAGCGGATACGAAGGAATGCAGCTCCACGTAAGGAAGAGCGCCGCCGTCTTTGAAATATAGATCGATGGACTTCGATTTGATCTGATATTCCTCGTTGTAGTTCTTCAGGGCGAAAGTCCTTTTCTCAAACGTTCCGACATCCTCGTAGTTTGAAACCGAGAATTGGAAGAATGAGCAGGAAGAAATCCCTAAGGCCAAAGCAAGGAGAGAAAGACAGGTCCATGGACGGTTTTTCATGACTTCATTTTAATACGAAAGGAAGGATTCAGCGTTTCTGAGACTAGGGGTTTAACATCGTTTGGGCAGCGGTGGTCGTCAGATAAACTAGCAAAGTCATCCCAAGGACCGAGCCGAAAGAAACCCAAGCGGCTTTGTTCAATTTGAAGGAACGGTTATAGAGGGAGATGACCACATAGTAAAGGCCAGAGATCAAAACGAGGCAAGTCGCGAACAAAATCAGCGGGAGGAATCCGAGCGCGCCTGCAGCCGACTCGACCCCCGTGAGAACCGCCATGGCGGTCAGCCCGATGCCGAAGGCGATATGGGGCAAAGCCAAGGCGAGGGGGTTCCTCGGGCGATCGCTTCCGGCGAAGTCTCCGCCCAGCTCCTTCCCGCAAAGAAGATAGACAAGGGAAGCGGCGCCATAGCTGAAGAAAAGGAAGAGGCCGACCCACACGGACCACTCCCCGCATACTTTTTCCGCAGTCTCAGAAAGGTTGGTTTCCAAAGACCCGAAAATGCCTTCCATGAGGACGACCGGAAGATAAATGCTGCCATTCATCAGGAAAAAGCGTTGGATCCCGAAATCGTAATACCAACTCGAATTGACGCTATATCCGACGGCAGTGAAGCAGAGGACCGGGATCAAACAGGCGATGATGACGTTCCCCGCGATCATCGCGATGATTCCCTGAATCGCATTGTTTCCCTGGCTCACGAAAAGGCAGTTCGTGAAATAGAAGGCGGCAACCACTAAGGCTCCTAAGGGCCAAGCCGCGAAATACCATCCGAAGGAGCCTAGTTCCGATCTCATGGTGAGCGTTGGATGAGTGGCCAAATAGGCCTTGGCCTCGGCGACCTGAGTGAATTGATGCGCGATGGCAACCACGCTGCCAAAGAGAAAGGAAAGGAGATAGACGGCGACGAGGAAAACCCCAAGAACGAGCACATGGACGCGCGTCACCTGCCCGTCTTTCGCAGGCAAAGAAAGGTAGCAATCGGCCCGGACTTTGCCGTAGCGATGGCTGAAGGCAAAGAAGGGAAGGAAGCAAGCAGCCAGCAAGGAAGGCACAAGCATCGACAAAATAGAGGAATAAGCGGATTGGTTGCGGCCGTAGTAAATGGCCGTGCTTCCCTCCTCGGCTTCGAAAATGAGGATCTTCGCGCTTGAGGAGAAGCCCGCGACGATGGTCAACGAGAGGACGATCGCTCCGAAGGCCACCATCAAAGGAACCCAAGTTCTCAGGATGTAACGAAGGTATTTCTTGACGTTCATCGTTCGCACTCCTTTCTGGCCCTCAGCATGGCCAAAACGATGAGCTCATCCGAATCGATTTCAACCTTCTCGATGAATTTGGGGTGGAAGGCGGATTTGATTCTTTCCAAATCGCTTTCCGATTCTTCCATGACGAAATTCAGGATCGACCCCACTTTGCGGTAAGAGATCAAACGGCAGCAGGAAGAAAGCTCCTTTTCGGTCGGGTTTCGGTCGAAGAAGGCCTGATATTTCACGAAATTCTGGCCTAAGGATTGGGTTTCCGCGTTCTCGGCCAAATGGCCTTTCGAAAGCATCACAAACCGGTCGGCAAGACGCTCCAAGGTCGCGATGTTGTGGCTGGAGACCAAAACGCATCTCCCGTTCTCTTTCTCGGAGATGATTTCCCCTTTGATCGCGTCCAAGGCAATTGGGTCGAGGCCGTCGAAGGCTTCATCCATCAAAAGGTATTTCGTCCTCGCCGCAAGGGACAAGGCGACGAAGAGCTGCCTCCTCATGCCCTTCGAGAAATCCCCAATCTTGCCTTTTGGAGGCAAAGAGAAATGGGATAGGATGCCGTAGAAACGATCCACGTCGAAGTCGTAGAAGCAGGAATAGAAACGGTAGATGGAATCGATGGTGCCCGCCTTGGGGCTATAAGGATAATCGGATAGGAAGAAGATATCTTTCTTCGCCTCCAATTCCTTTCTGGGCTTACCGTCGATCAAAATCTCGCCCTCGTCTGGATTCAAAACTCCGGCGATGCAGCGGAGCAAAGTAGATTTCCCTGCGCCGTTTTCCCCAACAAGCCCGGTGATGCCATCGCCTACTTGGAGGGTCAATCGATCCAAAGCAACGGTCTTGCCGAAAGTCTTAGTCACTCTCTTAATCTCGATCATTCCTATCGAATTCCTTTCTCGCCGTTTCCAGCGCCCGTCGTATCGTCTCGTAGTCGAAGCCCTGTTCCAAAAGGGAACGCATGACTTTCACAACCGGATCGTTAGACCTTTGAGGACCCACGAAATAGCCCTTCTTCTCCACGGCAACCGCGTAGCCGTCTTCGCAGATAAGCTGGAAAGCTTTTGCAACCGTGTTGGGGTTCACCCTTTCCTGAAGCGCCACCTCCCGGACGGAGGGAAGGCGATCGCCCTCTTGGTATACCCCCGCTTCGATGAGATGCTCATAGCGTATCGCCAAATCCTCAAAAACGTTCAATTTTCCTTTGCCGAATCTCATAAGTCCGTTTCCTTATAAAGACCAATCTGTATTATGTGAAGTAGCGTCTGTATTATTTCAAAATTGCCCGTTCAGGCTTAGAATAACGCCCATGTACACCGAAGATTTTCTAATTGATTCTAACTGGGTTGACCCCTTTTTAGATTTGTCCTTGCCGTCTTTGTTCCGGATTTTGCAAACCGTCGCCACCAATGGGGCGGAAGCGATCGGAGCAGGCAAAGCCGAAACCACCGACAAAGGCTATTTTTGGGTCCTCACCCGCATGGGGGTGGAAATCAACCGGATGCCAAAGTTCTTAGAGCGAATCAAAGTCCATACTTATCCCGGGGAGCAGCTCGGCTTCTTCTATTTCCGTCACTTCTATGCGGAAGACGAAAGGGGCGGGATCCTCTTCCGCGTTTCCTCCAGTTGGGCTTTGCTCGAAGAGAAGACCCGCATGGTCGTTATGCGTTCTCCCTTCCCCTTCCCTTTCCCGAAAGAGAGTCACGAAGGCCAGCTACCTAGGCCGGGGAAACTAAGAACGCCGGAAGAAGGATACGAAGCAAGCACCGAGCGCCTCATCACCTATTCGATGTGCGACCTGAACGGTCATTTGAATAACACCCGTTACCTAGAGCTCATCGTCGACTGCAAAACCAAAGATTTCTACAAAAACCACGTGCCATCCTCAATTCTCATTAACTTTGAAAAGGAAATCATGGAGCAAGAAAAAGTGGATGTGTGCCTCCGTGAAGAGGGCGATGCCTCTTTCTCTGTGGCAGGGAAAGTCGGAGAGGAAGAACGTTTCTTGGCGAAGCTCTCTTTCCGAAAGAGGTGACCTATGTCCGACAAATTGATTAGGGCTTTGGGGGCGAACGAAGAGTTCGTCGTCTCCGCCTTGGTAAGCACCAAGATCGTTGAGACGGCCCGAAAATTGCATAACGACTCCCCCGTTTCCATCTCTTTTTTAGGCGAATTGCTCACCGCGGGGGCGTTAATAGGCGATACCCTCAAAGGCGAGAAAAGCCTTCTCACTCTAGAGCTGCAAGGAAGCGGGGACCTAAGGAAAGTCACCGTCACGTGCGATTCCCACGGGAACGTCAAAGGCTTTTCCTCAAACCCCGAGGCGAAAGAAGGCATCGGAAGAGGAGATTTGATCCTGATTAAGGATGAAGGTCTAAGGACGCCCTACAATTCCGTGACTCCCCTCGTGGAAGGAAATGTGGCTCTCAGTTTGAACCCCTATTACAACCAATCC
>SFUB01000050.1 GCA_004561785.1 bacterium
CATCAAAAAAGAGATCCCCTGGCCCTATCCTTTAAGATGGAGAATCCAAAAAGAAGATATCGTGGACCACGACACCTTCGTGCTTTCAAACCCCAAGGGGGAAATCCGCTTCCGGAACGGGCTAGGAACCTCCATCCATCTGCATTCCCAATGCCCCTATTTCGCTTTATGGACCCCGAAAGAGGACTCGAAAGACGATTTCCTTTGCCTAGAATCCTGGTATGGCATCTCTCCCTATGCCGATATGCCTATGGACTTAAGCAAGCGGAAAGGGGTCAACCGCGTGGATGGGGTCCTCGTTTTCGAAGATATTCTGGACTTCTGACCTCACGCAAAAGAAAAGAAAACGGTCTTTGGGTCGGAGAGGCAAAAGGCCGTTTCAATAGTCCAAAAGGTTCGTGAACGCTTCCAAAATGACGTTGGCGAGGGCTTGGGAACCTTTATCGCTCGGATGAAGGCCATCATAAGTCATGTCTATGGCATCGCTTGGATAGGGGTAGACCCCGCATTCAGGGTCATAAGGGATCTGGGTGTAATTGGGATAGGGCAGATCAATGGATTCCCCGTCGATCACGCAGCGGCGGAATTTGACGGCGTTATAGCAAGAGAACCCCGCTTGCCCGTGGGTGTCAACGTTGAAGACCCCACTCTCCTGGGCTTCCTTCAAAATGCCTTCGGCGATGGTTTCCAGTTTTACCCCATCGATCGGGTCGTAGCTGCCTTTCGCGTAGTTATAAGGATCGTTTAGGCTTGTGAAATCGCTCCGTTCGACCGGATTGCAAAGTAGGATTTTGCCCGTGGGGGAAACGGATTTTATGTGAGATACCAAAACCCCGAGATTGCCGAGGATCGTTCCCCGGATCCGGAAAAGATAATCGCGATGGCTGCCCAAAGGGACCCCTTGGGTCCAATCGTTGGTCCCAAGGAGGATCAGATAATAATCCCCAACCGGGATTGTCACATTGAGGAAATCCTTGGTCGTCCCCCCGTTGATGCCGAGGTTGATGATTCGGCATGGGAAGGGGAGTCCGCGTTTCACCCTTCGAAGATAGCCTTCCCTCAATCGGAAGCCCGTTTCGTCGAGATGATTGCAGAGATAGGTGAAGGAATCCCCTATGGCCACGATGGTCTTTTTTCTCATGAAAACCATTATGCCATGGGGCCGAGAAAATCCATCCCTATTCGAGCCAAATCATGAATATTGGTACTTTTTGCGTGGTTTTCCGTCCTTTTTGGCCAGAAAATCCAAAAAAGGTAAGCAAGCACGGGCGAGTCTTTGGGAAGGCGCGCAAAACCTTTCTTCGCCTTCGCGGTTGTCCTTTATAATGTGGGCGTATGCTTCTTAGATTGACCATCGCCAACTTAGCGATTCTTGAGAACGTCGATATCTCTTTCCACAAAGGCTTCACCGTCTTGATGGGCGGGACCGGGGCCGGCAAGAGCTTGATCATCGATTCCCTGTCCCTCCTTTTGGGCCAGAGGGCTTCTAGCGAGCTCATCCGTTCTGGGGAAAGCAAAGCCACCATTCGGGGTGAGTTCTCCTCCTCTTCCGTCAGGCTCAAGGGGCTGCTTGGAAGCTTAGGCGTCCCCTTCGAAGACGGGAAGCTTGTCATCGAAAGGACCATCACCAAAAGCAAAAGCGCCGTGAAGGCCAATGACGTGCCTTTGTCTTTATCCGATCTATCCAAAATCGCCCCTTATCTCGCGAGCGTCTCTTCCCAATTCGACGCGACGAAACTCTTCAATCCCGAAAATTACCTGGCCTTGGTCGATGGCTATAAAGAAGAGGCCATCGCCCCTTATTTGGAAAGCTATTCCTCCTCTTTGTCTTCCTTCCGCGAGAAGGAGGCTCATTTCGAGGAGCTTCAGGCAAAGAAGAGAAAACTAGAGTCCGAGAAGGATTTCTACCTTTATCAGCTCAACGAACTCAAGGCCTCCGCTTTGGAAGAGGGAGAACAAGAGAGGATTGAGAATGAGATTTCTTTGCTGAGGAACTACGATTCGATCTATTCCTTGATCCAAGAGGCTTCCTCCTACGTCCATGGGGACGTTCTCGAAAAGCTATACGACCTCAACAAAGACGTGAAGAAGCTCGTCTCGTACCAATCCCAATACCAAGGGGATTCGGAACGGCTGGACAATGCCTACTATGAAATCGAGGACATCTTCTCGAATCTGAAAGCCAACTTCTCTTCCTTGGATTACGATCCCGCCCGGCTGGAGGAGCTGGAGCAAAGGGACAGCGACCTCTCTTCTTTGGAACGGAAATACAAGAAGAGCATCCCTGAGCTCATCGCCTATCAAAAAGAGCTCGAGTCTCTCCTAGGCGAAGATTCGACCTTCGAATCGGATTTAGACGAGGCGAAGGAAAACGCAGAACTTGCCCTGAAGGATTGCTTTGAGAAGGGAAAGGCCCTTTCCTCTTCTAGACGCCAGGTTGCCAAAATCATCGAGAAGGAACTGAAGAAGAGCCTCAAAGACCTTCTACTTTTGGATTCCTTCGAGATTCGCTTCGCCCCCATCCCGGAAGCCCCCGACGCTTCCTTGCTCGGGGAGAAGGGCCTCGATTCGGTCGAGTTCTACATGGAGACCAATGTGGGCGAAGGGATGAAGCCGATCGACAAGATCATCTCCGGAGGCGAAAGCAGCCGCATCTACTTGGCTTTCCAAAGCATCTTCCTCGCGGCCAACCAAGTCGGCACGGCCATCTTCGATGAGATCGATACGGGCATATCCGGGGAAGCCTCTCAAGCGGTCGCGAAGAAGATCTATGAGATCTCCTTGCAAAGGCAAGTCTTGGCCATCACCCACGCCCCTCAGGTCGCTAGCCTCTCCGACCACGCGGTGTTGCTACGCAAGAACGTCGAAGGCGGAAGGACCTCCACCGAACTCAAGGAACTGAACCTTGAGGAGAAGATCGACGCGGTCGCCTCTTTGATCTCGAACGGAAAGATCACCGAAAGACAAAGGGAGTACGCGAAGGAAATGGTCATGAGCAAAGGGAATTAGGCGATCCCTCCTTGCGCGCGATTGCAAATTCGATGCATCGAAAAAACGAAAGTCCGACGCCATCGGGCTTTTCTAATTGCGATCCCTTGCCCACCCCAGCTTTTTTGGCTATTTTTCAATTTCCTAAACCCGCCTCTAAGAAAGACGGTAGAATTGGGGACGTGCCATATAGAAAGGATAAAAACATGGGTATCGTGAAATTTACATTGAACCGCATCTGGTACGCCATCGCGATGCTGGTGATGGGAATCCTCCTCATCGTCGGGGGCGTCAACGCCGCCAACAGCATCATGAGCGTCATCGTGACGGTGATCGGCGTCTTGGCCATCGTCTTCGGGGTCTTCTCGATCGTCGCGCATCAAATTGGATTCGGGGTCGCGGAGATCATGATCGGCGCCTTGCTGATCTCCTTCGCCTGGACCATCGCTTGGGTGGCGTTCTTGGTGATGGGGGCCATGATGATCGTCTATGGGATCATCGGCCTTATCGGGAGGCATGGGCCTAGGAAGATCTTGAGCGACGTCGTTTCTTTGCTCTGCGGCGTCTTGATCATCCTCGTCGGCTGCGGCTGCGGCTGGGCTTGGAGCTTCGCCAACGTGTTCTTCTATGTTGCCGGGGCCTTTATGATCATCGACTCCATTCTCACTTTGGCGATGTTTTGATTTATCGGGAAAATCCGATAGAGCCGCGAATCCTAAGGGGTTCGCGGTTTTCGTTTTCCGTTCATTCGCTTGCTTGAAACGCCGCAAAAAGGACAGTTCGACATCGTCGCCGAAGACTCAAAACGGCAACATCTTCTACGAATGCAAATTCACCAAAGATCCCGGCAGTTAAAATGTCGTTGACGAGGAAAAGCGCCAACTCAAAGAGCTTGGCATTCCTTATGATCGGCTTGCTGCTTTTGGCGACCGTTTTCGTTTTCCTTTTTTTTCTTCAAACGGAAGGTTCTGAATCTCCCTTGGTGGTGCGCTTTAATCGCCTCGCTCGCCCATACCTTAATCGGGATAACTTTGCCCGCGGGCAATCTACCTTATGGAGGGCTTATGAACGCTGAAAGGATCCTCGATTCCATATTCTTCATTCCTTCAGCCAAAGACAAAAAAGCCAAGGCGTTGTAGCTTTGGCTTTCATCCTTCGCGTTTGATGGAGATGTAATCAAGATCCCCTTTGAGGGCGTAATGGGCTTCGGCCAAGGTGATTCCATCGCCGCCCCGCATCTGATTGATGTAGGAGTTGATGAGGGAATCGTTGTAGTCCAGATAGACATAGAGGGTGCAGCGCCTGGAATTCTCGCCGCCTGCGTTCTTGTATGTTACCCCGGGGATTGAGATGGTCTCTTCTTTGGAGGCGCGGACGGGATCTTGGGTTTGATCCAAAGCGATATTCCCATCCGAGTCGAGGTTCACGAAGGAATGACTGCCCCCGGAATAGACGGAGCCATCAAGCTGCCCCCCATCCCGAAAATAGGAGACGAGGGTATTGAAATTGAAGGTCCCGTTGTAGACGACGGCTTTGACGTTCAGAACCGAGGAGATGTAGCTGGACAAAGGGGCGGATTCGCTTGTGGAACCGGTGACCTCGCTACTATTCCCGCTCGGGTCGGTGACCGAACGGATGAGGGTGGAGTCGAACTCCGGGATGTGGCGGATCTTCAAAGGGAGTTCTTCCCCGTCTTGGTAGACCCCATCCGTCAAGACGAGCTTCAGGATGACCGGGGTGTAGATATTGTCGCCGGTGAAGACTTGGTCATAACGATTGAGCGCGTGGGGGGTGTCGCTGACATCAAGAGAATAGGATCCGTTTGAGGATTGGACCATCTTATAGGAGGTCAAGCTGATATTGACGTCCTCTTCTTTCTTGACCTTGATGGCCATTCCGTTCGCATCGACCCGTTTGTTGAGGCCGAACCAAGCGAAGGTCCCATTGAGCGAGAAATAGGCGAAAAGGGCGAAGAAAAGGGTCCCTAAGGAGAGAAAGTAACTTAGCGAAGCCAAGCGGAATCCCTTTTTGTTCATTTTCTTGCTCATGCTTTTTCGATAGGAAAGAGGCTGCCCTCGTGGAAGTTCAGGCAGCTGGCTGCCTGAACAAGAGGCCCTTTAGCTTTGCGTCGCTAGATTGCTCTAGGTTTGCTTTTTACGGACAAATCTTAAACGGACGGGCCCTTTTCTTCAAGGGTTAAGCATAGCTTAAGGCCCGGTTAAGCTTGGGCGGCGAAGCTTAATTCCCCAGTCGAGGTGACGGTCGTGCCGTTGATCTGGATTTTGTATTCGGAATCCGCCGGGAGGCTGATGACATTGACCTTGAAGGCGACCGCACAATGGATGGTGATCACGTAGGTCTTGCTAAGTTCTTCATAGGTGTATTCGACGTTCGCAGTCGAATTGTCGACATGGATCTTGAATTCTGAGAAGACGCTTTCGACGGTGTTGGAAACCGGACCCATCCAATCGGAAGTGGCATCCTTGGTCCCGGTGCCTTCGGCTTTTACCGAGGCGCTGGTGCCCGAATTCACGGTGAGGACCTGGGTTCCTTTGTCGATCGAGGCACTCCCGTCGGTCACAAGCCATTCTCCGGTGCTGGCGGGGAAATAAAGCTGGATCTCGTCTCCGGCGGAAGCCCCATCCACCGTCCAGGTGCAGGAATAGGCGAGGCTGAGGCGGTTATTGGCGGGAGAGAAGGTCTGGATGGTCTTCCGGTTCATCGTGATGGTCAAAGGTCTGTCGGAGACGCTTGGCAAGTCTTCCCCCGCGGGACCGGAGACGGTGACCGCATCGGCTTGGGAGATGATCTCGAGATTCTCCGCCTTGCTGCAGGTGATCGTAGTCGCGCTTCCGTTAGAAGATATGGTGTATTTCAACTTGTCCACCGGGGTGGAAAGCAAGGCGATGGCCGCGCTTTGCCCGCCTTCTATGTTCGAGACTTCCTTCACGTCCGCGATGAAATCCACGCCGAGGGGATAGCTTTGCTTGATGATCTTCGAGGTCGTCTTCTCTTCGATGGTGACGGATTGGTAATCCGCGGCCCCGGTGCCGATGTCGAGGTAAAGCAAATAGGCGCCGTTTTTGCCGGATACGGACCCGAGGGCGTACTCCCCGGAATTGATGGGAATCTCGAAATAATAAAGGCAGTAATTCTCCATTTGGACGTCCGTGGAAATCCAAGAGACGTCGAAGATCATGTGGTTCTCATCCGTGTTGGCTGGCAGGCTGCGATCATAAGAGTAGACGTAAGGCTTCTCGGCTTTGTCGTCGCCAAGATTCGCGTAGATCCTCTGAATGGAACGGATATCGGTGATTTTCTGGTTCTCGTCGCGGATGATCTCCGACAAACCGAAGAACGAGTTGTTCTCCCCATAGGCGGTGTTTACGTAATAAGAGGCCCCGAAGAAGGTGACGTAGCCGTCCGTGGCCAAGTTGAAATCGATGGAGTCCTCCGGGACCTCGTAGTCCTTGTAGACCGACCCCGTCTGCTTCGGGGCCTCACCGAGTTCGCCGGCCAGGTATTTTTTGAGGTTCTCTTGGTACTGCGCCTCAGCCGCCCGATCGTAGACCGTCGCTTTTCCGACCGTGGTCAAATGTTCTTTTGAAATCGCGGCGTCCATGAAGTGGATACCGTAGAGAGTGGTGTTACCGCTCATCGAGGCATTATCGTAGGTGCCGCAGATGGTGTACTGGAGATTTTGCCTGGCGTTGTCGTAACGCGAGAAAATGGAGCTGTCGACTGATTTGGTGAAACCGGAGACGGATACGTTGGAGGAGGAATTGTAATTGTCTTTGATTTTCGTCCATCCGTTGTCGGAGTAGGAGCCGTCGATTTTCTTGGTCGAGGAGTGGGTGAGGACCTGAAGGTTTTCGGTGTCGTAGGTGTATCTAGTGGAACTGCTGCTCTTGCCAAAAGATTTGTATAGCTGTTTTAGGGTGTAGTATTTGGAAGCGCGGATATCGCCCGCGCGGTCATCGCTATTGACGTAATTGGCTCCGCCGACCAAGTAGCCTGTGTTCATGTCGGAGACTCCGCTGATCTCCGTCTTGTTCGCGTCGCTGTAGCTGAAAGCCAAGGGGACGTAGGTCGGATTGACCGTCGCCGTGGCGGGACGCTTCACTTGCCTTGTTTCGCTGGTGTACACCGAATCCTTGACGGACCCGAACGTGAGTCCGGCCTCGACGGGGTTGTTCTCGACTCTGACGATTTCGAAATTGTCTTTCTGGCCGGGCAGGTTGCTGTCCCCCTGCCACCAGTACTTCGTGTCGTAGCTCACTTGGAAAGAATTGCTCGAATAGACTAGGTAAGAGGTACATCCTTCCCGATCGAAGTTATCGACCTTCAGATACCCGGTGCCCGTCCCATCGGAATTAGCGCCGCTCAAAGTAAACCGGGCATAGCTGGAATTGTCAGATTTCGTCTTGGTCGTCAAAATGGGCTTTTGCTTCCAGTTGGTGCTGACAACGGAGAGCATCAACTGGGAATTGGCTACCGGCCTATAGCAAGTATTGGTGGAATCATATTGCCAGGCGGCAGTGTCGCTTGAGCCGGAGCTGGAGCCAACCGGCTCATATTCGTCCTTGGAATAGGCCAAGTAAGTGTTGCTGCTGGTGTCTTTGATGGTGAGGTAAGAAGGGCTTGATCGGAGGATCCAGGACCCATTCTCTAAATCGAGATAATAGGTAGTTCCGTCTCTTGTGGCGCTGAGATTTCCTTTCTCTTCGTCGAATGTCCAAGTCCAAACGTTGGTGCCGGTGGCGGAAGTCAGGCTGGGGGTGGATCCGTTTCCGGTGAGGGCAAGGGTGCTTGTAACAACGCCTCCCGTAGCGGCGGGCGATTTAATCGTGGTGGTGACCTTACCATCTTTAAACTGCCAATGAAGGGCTTTAGAAGGATCGCTGGTGGCAATAAGGCTTCTGGTGTTTCCCGAACTGGAGGGATCCAAAGCCAAATACACGCCGTTCTTGCTTATGGTCTTTTCGTAAGCTTGGATGGTCTGTGTTACCGTCTTTTCGAGCGAGGAGCTCGTGGCTTTGTAAGAGCCTAAAATGAAGACGTAATCCTGGCTGGTTAGATTTCGACTTCGATAGGGAAGGCCATAGGAAGCGATCACACCCCCATCGGCGTCTCTCCGTTCCCCGTTTCGGTAGTAATAGTCTGCGTCAGATCCGCTTTGAGTGAATTTGCTGTTATATCCGGTACCATAGGCAATATTCGTTGGCTCACTTTCGATCCCCTCTGGGCTTACGGTCACGGATTCGGAGGAGACGTAATAGACATCATGGGAGCTGTTTATTTCCTCGCTCTCGAGATCGTTGTACATCTGCTTCATGTTCACCGATCCGCCCCAGTTGGTGGACCCGTGGTTGGTGTTGGGGTTATCGATCTGAGGGGTGGCGAGGGTTTCGTCCCGGACTTCGGTCTGGGACTTATAATCTTCGGTCGCGTATCCGACCAAAGAATAATCCGAGATGTTCTTGACCCCGGCTACGTCGGTGATCGGGGTGGCGCTGGGCTTCGCCTGCAAAGAAGAGTCTTTGACCCCCACGCCTTTGATCAATCCGTTTACGTACCCCGCCGCCAAACCCATCAGGGTGCTTGAAGAGGAAGAGATGACATCCAAGCCATCGAAGCCAAGATTGTTGATCGCGTTGGCCTTGGTGTCGTAGGTGTAGGAATTCACCTTATCGGATCCGTCCAAGGAGCCGACCACGCCGAAGAAGCCCACGATCTGGGCTTGAGAAAGGGTGCCATCGGAATAAGTCGCTCCTTTCGGCGGGTCGGCTTGCTTCAAGGCGGATTCGTCGTTGGTGATGACAAGGTTCGAAATCGAATGGGACGCCCCGTCGAAATTGCCGACGAAGGGATATTGCTTGGTCCCCGCGGGAGGAAGGGTGTATCCGGTCATGTCAAGGTCGGAGGTCAGCCTGAAATATAACTGGTCGATCGCGGTTTTGCCGTCGTTAGGCATGTTGAAATAGCCCAGGTCCTGCAGCCAATTGAAGTAATAAAGCTGCTTTGGGTTATTGATCTCAAAGGGGTTGTCCTTGCTTCCGTCGCCGCCGTTGAAATAGGAACCATGCGCGGTTCCGCTTAATCCATCAAGCCTAGAGGAGGTCTGGGCTTTGGCGAACCACGCCAAAGAAGGGATGGCCAAAGAAACCGAGAGAACGATAAAAGAGATCCCCGTGATGAGGGCGGCTTTCTTTCTTTTGGTCAAACGGGTGTCGCTCATGGCTATCTCTTTTCGGAGGCGGCAACCAGGCTATCTAGCGTGAGACCCTTCGGTTTTGCGTCGCCAAGTCGCCTTGGCTTTGCTTTTATCACCGAGAGTATAAACGTTTTTGATGGAGCGGCAAAGAAGCAAGGTGGTCTTTTTCGTAGAAAAAGGCCAAAAACGGGAAAAAATCTTCTTTCGCCCTCGCTCTCACTAGACCTCTGGCTCAAGCACGGAGGCGCGCGACGTGAGCGCGCTTCATCCTCCCGACAGCGCCGAGAGCCCCCGCCTTGGGGGCCAAGCCCGCCGGGACCCTCGCGGGGCGGACCCCCAT
>SFUB01000051.1 GCA_004561785.1 bacterium
CCTATTAAGAGGAAAGAGGAGGAACCCCATGCCCACATCTCCTACCCCCATTGCGGCATCGTCTTCGCCATCGACGAATCCGAATGTGCAGAGCTTCTCGGCCAAATCAAAAGCGAGGAGACGGAAAAAGAAATCCAAGTTCGGCTCGAGGAGGCAAAAGCGAGCCTGCAAAAGGCCAATGAGAAAGCTCAAAATCTCACGATCAAGAAACTTACTGAAAGAAGCCCTTCCCGGAAGGCGAAATTCGAGGCCATCGACAAGGAGGCGGATTCCTGACGCTCCTTCTTGACTTCCCCTTGCCGCCTCCTAGAATAAAGGCGCGTTGACGGAGACAAGCTCAAGCGCCTATAGGCGCAAGGAGTACCACTCCCGAGCCCCTGGGGAAATAACCCGGGCGCAACCCACCGCGTTAAGGGGGAAGAGAGCATGGGCTTTCCGGCCCATGAAGTAAGGTGGTACCGCGCGAACCAAGCGTCCTTATGCTAAGGGCGCTTTTTATGCGCCCGGGAAGGAAACGAAGAATGAAAATCATCTACGAAGGCAAGGAATTCGAGGTCGAATCCCCCATCAACGGGTTCGCTTTGGCCAAGATCGTCGATCCAGAGAAAAAGAACAAGGCTTTGGCGTTCCGCCAGGAAGGTCATCTCTACGACATGAATAACGAGGTCAAGGAGGGCGAAGTCAGCTTCGTGCTCCCCAGCGATCCCGACGGGTTCGAGATGATGAACCATTCCTGCTCGCACTTAATGGCCCAGGCCTTGATGCATCTATATCCGGGCTGCCTCTTCGGCTTTGGCCCCGCGATCGAGGAAGGGTTCTATTACGACGTCGACTTCGGGGACAGGATCATCACCGACAAGGACTTCCCCGCGATCGAAGCGGAGATGAAGAAGCTATCTAAGGAAGCCATCCCCTACAAGAGACAGGAAGTCTCCCAGGAAGAAGCTTTGGAGATCTTCAAGGACAATCATTACAAAGTCGAGCACATCAAAGAGCTTGAGGGGACCATCTCCATCTACAAGCAGGGCGACTTCGTGGATCTTTGCCGCGGGCCCCACGTCCCCAATACTTCTTATCTGAAGCATTTCAAACTCCTCTCCGTCGCCGGCGCCTATTGGAGGGGCGACAGCAAGAACAAGCAGCTCACCCGCATCTACGCGACCTGCTATCCCACCGAAGAAGCCCTCAAGGAACATCTTGAGATCCTTCAGAAGAGGAAAGACAACGACCACAGGAAACTAGGCAAAGAACTCGGCCTCTTCATGCTGAGCGACTACGCCCCGGGCATGCCCTTCTTCCTTCCCAAGGGGATGATCGTCATGAACGAGCTCATCTCTTACTGGAGAAAACTCCACGCGAAAGAAGACTACCTCGAGGTCATGACCCCAACCATGATGTCCAGAAAGCTCTGGGAAACCTCGGGCCACTGGGACCATTACAAGGACAACATGTACACCACCAAGGTGGATGAGGAAGACTACGCGATCAAGCCGATGAACTGCCCCGGCGCAATGCTCGTCTACAAAAACGGCATCCATAGCTACCGCGAGCTTCCGATGAGGATCGCCGAACTCGGCCACGTCCACCGCCACGAGGCGAGCGGCGCCCTGAACGGGCTCTTCCGCGTCCGCGCCTTCACCCAAGACGACGCCCACATCATCCTCCGCCGCGACCAGATCGAAGATGAGGTCAAGCGCATCATGGCCATCTTCGATAAGGTCTACAGCGTCTTCGGCCTTTCCTACAAGATTGTCCTCTCCACCCGTCCGGATGACTTCATCGGCGAGGTGAGTTTCTGGGATGAATCCGAGAGGATTCTAGCCCAAGCCTGCAAAGATTCCGGCCACGAATATCAGATCAATCCGGGTGACGGAGCCTTCTACGGACCGAAGCTCGACTTCAAACTCAAGGATTCGATGGGCAGGACCTGGCAATGTGGAACCATCCAGCTCGACGTCAACTTGCCTCACCGCTTCGGATGCACCTACATCGACGAAAACGGCGAGAAGGTCGAGCCGGTCATGTTGCACCGCGTCGTCTTCGGCTCCATCGAACGTTTCATCGGCATTCTCATTGAGAACTATGGCGGCGCCTTCCCGACTTGGCTCGCCCCGGTTCAGGTGAAACTGCTCCCGGTCAACCTCAGCAAGCATTTGGAATACGCGAACGAAGTCAAGGCCGCCCTGCGCGAGCTTGACGTCCGCGTCGAGGTCGACGACTCCAACGAGAAGCTCGGCTACAAGATCCGCAACGCCCAGGTCGAGAAGGTCCCCTATTCCATCGTCATCGGGGACAAGGAAGTCGAAAGCCGCTCCCTCACCTACCGCGTCTACGGTCAAAAAGACCAGATCACCGTCTCTTTGGAAGAGTTCGAGAAGCTTATCCAGGAGCGTATCGCGAATAAATCCCGTTTCTGATTGCTTAAGGAAGCCTCTTCCGAAAGGAGGGGGCTTTTTTCTATGAAAGCAAATGGAAAATGTGAAAATAATACGAATGTAAGGATTTTCATAAAAACTTGGAAGCGCTTATAAATACCCATCATTACGAGCGTTTTTAAGAAAGCGTTTTCAGTAAACGCTTACGTAAGCGGTTACCCGTTCGCTGGCCTTGTTTCGTGTTTTTGCCGGTCTATAGTAATGGCGCTTCCGGAAGGAAGATATAAGAAATGGGAGGATAACACCATGACTCAGGAAGAAGAACTCGCTTACGACATCAAGCTTGAGGAAATCGCCAAACTCAACATCTTCGCCCCCATTGAGGACGAGGAAGACGAGGAAAAGGACAACGACTGAAAAAGTCGCCTCTCCGCTTAACCACCCCGGGTCCCAAACCCGGGTTTTTCTTTTGCCTTCCGCTCGACGCTCCTATGGTATACAAGTAAATAAGGTTCTTCCTCTTTTCTAAACCATTTCCCGAAACTAAAATAGAAATAGTTATGACCAAAGCAATCTCTCAGCCACCCTACCGCTCCGCCATGAGCGTCAATCACCGCATTCTCCGTCTTTCCAGCGACATCGCCTTCCGGATGGGAAGGCTCTCTTGCTTGGGGACGGTGGAAGGGTCCGCCCCGCTTTGCGCAGAGGAAGTCAAATTCACCCTCGCAAGCGAAGGCATCAAGCTCACCGCCTCCCAAATGAGGGCCCTGAACGCCGGAGAGGAAATCCCGTCCAGTCCTTTGGCCTCCGCATTGCTCCGCCTTTATTCCCGCCTCGGGAAGGCCGATCCCTATTCCCCTGAGATCCTATCCCGGTTCGAAAAAGAGGTTTATCCCGATGGGGTTCCTATGCGGAAGAGTTCCAAAATCGAAGGGGCCGATTACCCTTTGCCTCCTTATAACAAAGTGCGGAAGCTCTTGGAGAATCTTTTCGATTTCGAGGCTAAGAACAAGGAGATCATGTCCCCCGTCACCTTGGCTTGCCTTCTCTATTTTGAGGTCTTGGCCTTGGCCCCGTATTCGGAGCAGAACGGGATCCTGGCCCGTTTCTGGTTCAAGGCGATGCTTGGGAAAGCCGGAAGGTCGATGGAGGCTCTTCGGATCGCGAAATCCCTTTTCTATCAAAAAGAGAAATTGGACGAGGCCTTCGCCTTGGCGGGCGAGAAGCAAGACAGCGCTCCGTTCGTGGAATGCCTATTGGAGATCATCCTGAGCAGCGTGAACGCCTTGCTCCGAGAGGCGAGCCAATTGGAAGCGGTCCCCTCCCCTTCCGTCGATCGCCTGCTTTCGAAGATGGCGAGGGGGCGCTTCTATTCTGCCCAAGAGCTCTGCGCCTTGCTGGGGCTTAAGTCCCGTCTCGGCCTGCAGAAAAACTACCTCCGCCCCGCTTTGGACCGCGGGAAGATCCTCATGAGCAATCCGCTTTGTCCGACGGATCGGAATCAGCGTTATTGCAAGAAGGAAGGGATTCTATGAGCCTATACGCGATCCTGTGCATTTTGGCATCCCTGGCTTTTCTTGGGTGCTACATCGCCTATTTCGTCCTCGGAAAAAAAGGCAAGAGGACCCCGCTTCTTGGGAAGGTGCTTCTAGGCCTTATCCTAGGCTTCGCCGCCCTTTTGCACGTCTTCCTCGTTTTGGAGGGGATTTCCTTGTTCCAGGTAGAAGCCCCGACTCAGTCTTACTTCATCGGATTGCTCTTGGGGCTATTCCTCGCTTCCTGCTTCTTCTACCCTTTCGCCAAAAAGATCGGGTCGAAGGCGACCGCGATCACCCTCACGGCGTTCCTCCTTTCCGGCCTCGCCTTCCTAGCGGACGCGATTTCCATTTCCTACGCTTTGCTGAACGCTCAGTGAGTCCCTTTCCCAGTAGGCTAGTTTCAGCCAACGTTTGGCGTCTCCTTTAGCCCCTCAAAATTCCGCCCTCTCCTTTCCCGGTTTTGTTATAAAATCTTCCTACATGGACATCGGGTCGTTTTTGGCATATCGGCGAAAGCAGCTTGGTTTATCTTTTTCCGACGTCGGAAGCGCCATCGGCTATACCCCTCAGGCGATTTACCGTTACGAAAAGGGGATCGTCAAAATCGATTTGAGCTTAGTCGATTCCTTTTGCGAGGTTTTGAATTTGTCCGCCGAAGCTTTCTTTGGGATGGATACGGAAAAAATCACCCCCTATCAAAACGAGAGATTCTCCCAAGACGCCTTTTGTTCCTTGCTCCAAAGCGAACTGAGCAAAGAGCCCGGGATCGTCTCAAAAATCGCCGCCCAATTGTCCATATCCCCTTCGCGCGTTGAGAAATGGTCCAGCGGGGCCGCCCTCCCTTCGGTCGACTATTTCGTCCTCATGTCCGACGTCCTCGGCTACAAGCCCGCGGATCTTTATTTGGGGCGGGCGAAGCAAATCGCCATTCCCCCTAAGCCCATCCGATGGAAGCTGCCCTTGATTGCCGTGGCTTCGGCACTTGCGATCTCCGCCGGCATCTTGGTCCCCTTCGCTCTTTCTCGCCTCAATCCTGGCTCTTCCTCTTCTTCTGGCTCCCCCACCCTAACGACGAAGCAAACCTGCCAAGTTCAGATTCAAGGATATGACGTGGAGGATCAGCAGCCGATCGCCTCATTGAGCTATCGCTATACGGTGGATAAAGGGGGCATCCTCAAGGATTTTCATCCGACGTCCCCTTATTATGATTACGTCTACTCTTGGCATGGCGGGGATTACTTCAACTTCGCGGATACCCCAATCGACCAGGATATTTCCATCAAGGCTTTCTTTTCCAAGAAGACCTTCACGGTTACTTTCCTTGGCTACAACGACGAGGTTTTAGGAATCTCCAAAGCCCGTTATCTCTCTTCCGCCGATGCCCCTTCCTTTGTCCCAGACCAAGGGGATTTCCGCTTTGTGGGATGGAAGGAAAGCTTCGACTGCGTCGAGTCCGATCTCACCGTTCATTCCCTCTTCTCCCGATTCCGTTCCAATCTTCTTTTGGATTTCGCGGGTGGGGAAGTCGACGGGGAAGGGAGCGATGCCTGCCTTGGGTATACCGCCGAATCCTATTCCACCCTCCCAAAGCCCAAGAAAAAAGGCCATAGATTCCTTTATTACGCCGATTCCGAAGGTCGGAAGTTCGATGAGAATTACAAATTGGAAGGGGAATCCACCAAGCTCCACGCGGTCTATGAGGCTTTGATTTATCGCATCCATTTTGAGGGGATGGACTCCGTCCAAGAGGTCGCCTTCGGGAGTCAAGTTACCGAATTGCCTACAACCATCGGAAGCACCGACATCGTTTTGGGGTGGATGCACGGGGGAAAGAAAATCACGTTGCCCTTCACCTACGAGGATGATTTCGATATCACACTTACCCCGATGCTGGCTTCGGAATTCTTCGACTATGAATTAAAAGGCGGGCAAATCACTTTGAAGAAAGCCAAGAAGTGGGAAAGCCAGGAACTGGATTTATCCGCTTTGGGAAGCTATCCCATCACGAAGATTTCCACCCACGCCATAAAGGATTTGAACCAGGTCGAGTCTTTAACCTTCGCCCAATCCCAATTGAACTTAGAAAGCTCATGCTTTGAGAACCTGCCCTCCTTGCGCCGCGTCGATTTCGCTCATCTTGATTCATCGAGCCGATTTGGCGTGAACGCTTTTGCCAATTGCCCCAACGTCACCTATCTCCGTTCGGGGACCCCCTTCAAAAACGACGCCGAGCCTTTGAAGCTAAAGGAATACGGGCTAGAAGGCGGGAACGGTTTCACCTTCGAATTCAATGAGGCTTCCCAGTCCATTCCTTCCTCTTGGAACGACGATTTCGGCGTTTTAGGCGAATTGCGTTTGGGGAATGGCATCCAGGGGACCGTGGAAATCCATAGCCGCAACTGCAAGATTCTCCGCTTCATCCCCGGCCAAGTAAGCTATTCGATGCTAACGGCAGAGCTCCCGGACCTAGAGCAAGAGGAAATGCGCTTCTACGGCACTTCACTGGTCCGCCTCGAAGGGGAAAAATTTGGAAAAGTAAAACGCTTCGTCATGGAAAACGGCGGGGTGTCCTTCGATAACCGGAACCGCAGTTTGGAAGTGGAAGAATTCGATATGTCGCGCGGGAAGCTCATCGCTTTGCGCAATCAGCAAATCAAAGCGAACCGACTCCTCCTCCCCGATACGGCGAAGGAAGGGTATTTCGCGCCGTTAAGCGACCAGCTTGAGGTCGATTTCTATGGTTGCAAATCCATGCCCGCTGAGCTCATCTCCCGCGGCGCATTCCTAGACAGGGCCAATACCGCCATCCGCTACCACGATGAGAAGCGTTATGACGAGGACGCCACAATCGACTATCCGACTTCGATCTTCGATTGGTGAAACGGGTTTGGCGAAAAAATGGGCTGGCTGAAAAGCTCCAAGTCCGAATCTTTCCGCTACGCTCAGTTGGTTGCTTGCTGCCCCCCGCACCTTCGCATGGGCGAAAAAGGTACACGTCCCTGCTTTTTTTGCTTGAACAAAAACGTTCATGGCATTGTTTAACGTTTTATCCTCGTTGTTGAATCACAGGTAATTTTGCTCGTTCACAATGAGCCCATCGAGAAATGAAAGGGGGCACGAAAGAGCAAAAAGTTATCTTTGTTCTATGCGCGTTCCCTCGATGGGGCAGGGAAGGCGGAGAATTTTAGACGAACGCCCCAGCCTGCTATAAAGGAGAAAAACTATGAAAAAAGCAGCTTTGATTTTAACCACCATCTTCGGCTTTATTAACGTCATTTGGGCAGGTGTTTTATGCATTTTGTCCCTCAACGCTAACGCCCTTTTGCGATTTGCTTTTCTGCGGTGTTATCGGCGGAATTTTCTATTTGATTTGGAACCCTTACGACGCAAACCCCACGGAAGCGGTTGCTAAAACAGAAGAATCTTCTCGCGTTATCGAAAACAAAATCCAAGCAAAAGAAGAGCCCGCCCCCAAAGAAAACGCCGCTGAGGAATTGCTCAAATTGAAAGACCTCAAGGACATTGGCGCGATCACGGACGAAGAATACCAAGAAAAACGCAAAAATTTGATCGATAAGCTCTGATATGTCTTCCACCGCGCAGCAGTTTGATTTCCAAGCGCCGAAAGAGCAGGTTCTCGGCATTCTAAAAAACATCGCTCAAGCGGGCTTGAGAATCGATTATGTCGGGACGAAGGAGCTGCCGGGCCCAGTAACTCGCGTGAACCTCCATCACCGGATGACGGCCATGACCTGGGGCGATAGCATCGCGATTGACTTGCTAAGCAACGAAGATGGCTCGACGCACATGAACATCGTTTCCAGCAACAGCAACGCATTCACCTTCGGTTTGCATTCGAAAAACATATCGGCGATCGCCCAATACGTCAAAAGGGAAATCGAAAAAAGCAGCCCACGCCAATCGAAGACGGACGCGATGGGCGAATTGGCTCGGCTCAAAAAGTTGCTGGATCTCGGAGTCATCAGCGAAGAAGAATTCCAATCCAAAAAGGAAAAGCTTCTGAAATTGCTTTGATTTCTCGAAAAGATTTGGGGCGGTTAAAGCAAAAAGCCCTCATTCTTATTGGCGAATGCAAAGCATGGGCCGAGGCCACCCTCGGTCTGCCGTTTATGTCCCTGAATTTTTTGGGGGAAGGAATCACATGAAAGAAAAAATCACTCTTAAATGCCGAAGGGGCTGTTCATCGCCACCATGGTGGCGTCCATCCTCGTCTTTGTCACCGGCCTCATCCTCGATATCGTCAACCTCACGGTTACGGCCCAACATTATTATCTTAGCAGTCATTGGCCGTTATATGTCTCTTTGGTTTTGGACGTCTTCCTCTGCATCTTTTTCATTTGCGCCTCGGTGACCATATTGCTTTGGAAACCGGAAAACAAAGGCGGGACGTTGTTATTAGCCGCCGACATTTACGTCCTGGCCTGCGGGTTCGTATCGGCTCTCTCAAACATTATGTCCGCCATTCACTTCTACGAATTCTCATACGTCATCCCAAGCATCCTTAGTGTTCTTCAAGTCGCCGTCGGTTCCATGGGGATTATCCTGCGCAACCGCAGGGTTACCGCCGCGAAAGTCATCAGCATCGTTTGCTTTGGCTTGTTCGCGATCAACAATGTGACGAACGCGATCGTCAACATCAAAGCAGGGAATGCCCTTCTCTCGATTTTCTCCTTCGTCTCGGTTCTCTTCGACGCCCTCGTCATTGTCGTTTTCCTCATGATGGGCGATCCGGAAGAGAGCAAGGCAGACAAAGCCGGCGTTTTGGAATAGCCAAGTCACACGTCACTGCTTCGCCTGCGTTTAAAAGCCAGAGAAGCGTATTCGATCCGATGATATCCCTTCGCCCCTGTTTCCGATCGCTAGAAACGGGGGCGTTTTATATCGCAAGGTCAATTCCCGTTTCCGGCGAGATAACGAAGTCAATCTGCAAAATTCCGCGATGCATTTTGGATTTCGGTTTGATGGTTGACGCAAGAAATGGGGAGGGGTAGAATTGCACGCGTCGAAAGACGTAGAAAGCAGTCGCTCCCCGCGCTCGCCAGATTCCCATTGGGAATTGGCCAAGAAAACTACTGAACCATCAATCAGTAATCGGAACGGGGCCTCTGCGGCCTCGTTTTTCCGACTTAGGAGGAAAGCAACCATTCGCTATTTCAGCAAACAAGAACGTCGTCCGCAAAAGCGTTTCGATCCCATCAACGAACACGTCCGGTACCCGGTCGTCATGGTGATTGGCCCGGAAGGCCAGAATCTTGGGAGGATGAGTTCCCGCGAGGCCAACGCCCTCGCCGCCACTTATAACCTCGACCTGTTCTGCGTCGCCCCGAACGCCAACCCGCCCGTCTGCAAGATCCTCAACTACGGCAAATACCGTTTCGAGCAGCAGAAGAAGGATCGCGAACTCAAGAAGAACTCGAAGCAAGCCGAGCTCAAGGAAGTCCAGCTCCACATCTCCATTGGGGAGCACGACATCCAGACCAAGGCCAAGAAAGCCAAAGAGTTCATCGAAGACGGAGACAAAGTCAACATCCGCGTCATCCTCAAAGGCCGCGAAATGGCCCACAAAGATCTCGGGGAAGCGCTGCTAAACAAATTCGTCGCAATCCTTCAGGAGAATGGAGAAATCCAATTTGCCAAACCGGCTTTCTGGGAAGGCAAATGCTTCTCCGCCATCGTCGCCAAGAAGAAGAAATAGGAGGAAACCTCAATGCCGAAGATGAAATCCAACCGCGCTTTGATGAAGCGCATCAAAATCACGGGCACCGGAAAAGTGAAGTACGTCCACCCGTTCAAGGGACACCACGCCCCTTACAAGACCCCGAAGCAGTCCCGTCAGCTCCGCGGAGCCGGAATCCTTGGCCGCACCGACTACAAGCGGATCAAGTTCATGATCGTCAAGTAATAGGAGGAAGTATCAACCATGGCTAGAGTCAAAGGTGGCACCGTTACCCGTGCCCGTCGTAAAAAGGTCCTTAAGCGCGCCGAAGGCTATTTCGGTTCCAAGCACCTTTTGTTCAAAACCGCGAAGGAGCAGGTTTGCCACTCCCTCCGCTACGCTTACAATTCTCGCCGCCTCATCAAGCGCGACTATCGCAAGCTCTGGATCAAGAGGATCAACGCCGCTTGCCGCGTCAACGAGATCTCCTATTCCCGTTTCATGAACGGGCTTAAGAAGAGCAACATCGAGATCAACCGCAAGATGCTCTCCGAGATCGCCATCAACGATCCGAAAGCCTTCTCCGGGTTGGTCGCGACCGCCAAAGCCGCCCTCAGCAAGTAAGCTGAATGCGAAGCAAAGCAGCCTTCGGGCTGCTTTTTTGTCGTCTCCCGTTTCTTTACGAGCACATAAAAAGGAAAGCCCCTCAAGGAGCTCTTCTAGAACCGTTTTGCTTAGGATCGCTTCTGGCTGAGTTTCGCGAGCAAGAAGTTTTCCAGCCCTTCCGGCATTTGCCTTTTCTCGATGCCGAACGCGCTCCGGCGGCCTTTGTAGAAGAAATAGAGGAAGAGGTATTTCGACAGATTGTTTTTCGAGAACACCCCCGTATAGGGAACCACGATCTTGGCCTCCCCTAGATAGGCGGAACGTTCATGGACGAGGTGGCTGACCTCCAAACGGTCCTCATAGAAACGCAGGGTCATGCCTTTCATCCCCACAAGGCGTCTTTTGGAAAGCAACGGGACGAAAAGGAGGGCGAAGAGGGCGAAAAGACCCATGACCCCAGCCTCCGAAAAGAAGGCCAGGCAAAGGTAATCCACCTTCCAAACGAAGAGATTCGCCAAGGCAAGGGCCAAGAACACGAAGGGAATGGAGCCGATAAGGCACGGGAGGAAGGGGAAAGGACCATAAACTTGATGGAAGAGGTAGGAGAAACGCAAAGGAAGCGTGTAATCCTTCATCTCGAATCGAGGGGCTTCCTCTTGCCCGCCTAGGATGGAAACGGGTTCCTTCGGGGTTTGGGAGAGGTTTTTCGCGACTTCCGCGGACAAGGCGACCGCGGGTTCGGCAGAAGGGAAATGGTCATTCTTTCTCTTTTTCTTAAAAAGGATTAAAAGGACGATCAAAACAATCAAGGATAAGATCGACAGCGCCCCAAAGAGAAGGAATAAGGAAAGGTAAGGCGGGTAGTCCCCGTTATAGACGTTTCCATCGCGATGAAGGAGGACGTCAACGAAGGCAAGGATCAGGAACAGAAGAGAGCAAGCGAAGAGCAAAAGGGTTGAGGTGAAGGAACCGAGGCCCTGCGGCGTGGATAGAAAACGCCTTTTATTCTTCATCTTTTCGCTCCGTTTCGACTTTGGAGAAGACCTCTTCGCCTTCGCTGAGGTAGATTTTCTTAGTCTGCTCGATGCAGCGGGCCACCTGGCTCCGCCAATCCCACTTCGCCTCATATTCTTCGCATTCGTCGATGCGGGGCTTGGTTTTGGGCTTCTTGGGCTTGAAGATGGTGCAGCAGTCCTCATAGGGGCGGATGGAGATGTCGAAGGTGCCGATCTTCTCGGCGACGGAGATAATCTGCAGCTTGTCCGAGCAGCAAAGGGGGCGCAGGATCGGGAAGGAAGTGACCGCGTTGATCGTTTGGACCGAGGCCAAGGTCTGCGACGCCACTTGGCCGATCGACTCCCCCGTCGCGATGGCAAGGCAACCGTTTTTCCTTGCGACCCCTTCGGCGATGCGAAGCATCATCCTGCGCATGATGGTGATGCAATAGGGCTCGGGGACGTATTTGTAGATGTCGAGCTGCAGCTCGGTAAAGGGGACGATTTCCAGTTTGATGTCGTTCTGGTAGAGGTTCAAGGCCTTGAGCAGGTCCTTGAGTTTGTCGATGACCGCTTCCGAGGTATAGGGAGGGGCGGCGAAATGGAGGCATTCGACCTTGATCCCCCTCCTCATGAGGGAATAGGCCGCCACCGGGGAATCGATGCCCCCGCTCAAGAGCATGGTGACTTTGCCGTTCATGCCCATCGGGTAGCCCCCGATGCCGGGGACTTCGTGGCAGGAAAGATAGGCGCCCTCTTTGCGGACTTGCGCTTTGAGCAAGATATCGGGTTCATGGACATCGACGGATAGATCGGGGCGATGGTCCAAAATGGCATCGCCCAAAGCCACGGCGATGCCGTGCGAATCCAAAGGATAGGCTTTATCGGTGCGTTTCACCTCAACTTTGAAGGTCTTCCCTCTCTCCAGATCCAAAAGCTCGCAGGCGTTTGCTTTCAAAGTTTCGATGTCCTTTTCGCTTTTGGCGACGAGGGAGATCTTCTGGATGCCGGATACGTCTTGGAGGCGTTCGGCGATGGGTTCCACCTTCTTGTCGCCAAGATAAACGTAAATGTGGTCGTGATCCCCTTTGCAGACGACCTCAAAAGGCTTGAGGGCCACCCGGACGTTATGGAGAAGAGCTTGGATGAATTGCTTGCGGTTGTTGCCTTTGGTGGACAATTCGCCGTAATGGATCATGAGATAGTCGTATTTCATAAGGGCTTGACCTCCGAGAGTATTTGCTTGAGATTGGCGAGGAATGCCGTGACATCCCCTTCCGTCGAATCCGGGGAGAAAGAGACGCGGATCGAATTGGCGGCCTCCCTTTGGGTCTTGCCCATGGACAAGAGGACTTCCGAGACGGGTTCCTTCTTCGAAGAGCAAGCGGAGACGGAAGAGACGTAGATGCCCCTTTCCGAAAGGGCTTCGACGACGACCGAGGCTTTGTGGGAAAGAAGGGAGAAGTTGCAGAGATAGGGGCTATGGCCCTTCGGGGAATTGAGGCGAACCTCAGGGATCGAGAGCAGCCCTTTCTCAAGCTCGGCGCAGAGCAAGGAGGCGTTCTCCCAGTTCCTCTTCCGGTTTTCGAGGCTGATTTGCAGGGCTTTGGCCAAACTCGCCGCAGAAGCGACGGAAACCGTCCCGGCACGGTAGCCAAATTCCTGTTCTCCACCGGAGACGAGAGGGGCGAATTGCAGGTTTTTCCGGTAGAGAAGGCAACCGCTCCCCTTCACCCCGCCAATCTTGTGGGCGGAGAAGGAAATCAGATCGCAGCACGAATAGTCCGAGTCCACTTTGCCGATGCCTTGGGTGGCGTCGACGTGGAGCAAGGCTTTAGGATAGGGCTTCAAGGCCTCCGCGTAGGCGCGGATCGGGAAGATGGCCCCGGTTTCGTTGTTGACCTCCATGAAGGAAGACAATATCACGTTCTTATCCAAGGCCGCTTCAAGGGAAGAGACAGGGACCGACCCGGTCTCATCGGGGGGAAGGAAGGTCGGCTCGAAGCCGAAGAGATCCTCCATTTGGAGGAAGGCATTGGTGACGGAAGGATGCTCCAAAGAGGAGGTAATCGCTCTCCTGCCGCGATTTTGGTAGCGGAGGAGGATCGACTTGATCGCCATCGAATTGGCTTCGCTGGCGCCGGAAAGAAAGATGCAGTTATGAGTGGAAGACAAGCCCAGAGAAGAAAGGACCTTCATTCGGGCTTCTTCCAGGATCTTCTTGGCCGCGAAACCGGCTTGATGAAGGGAAGAAGGGTTGCCGAAATTTTCCATAGACACCTTGGAAAAGATATCGACGGCCTCTTGGTAGGGACGGCTCGTCGCGGCGGAATCGAGATAGATCATGCTATTCGCCCCGCAGCCGCTTCATGGCGGAAGTGGCCTCTTCATAGCTCTTGTCGAACTCGCCGTGGAAATAGAGGGCCTCGGATTGCGACAAAGAGGAAGAAAGGTCGGAGAAGCGATAACGGTCCCGGTTGCCATAGAGGATCGCGGCTTCGGCGAGCTTCTCCTGATTGGCGAGGATCTTGAGGTCGTTGGCGAGTTTCTCCCCGCTTCCCTTGAGCTCGGTCGCATAGGAATTCACGGCATCCACGTCGATTGGGCAGGCGGAGAAAGCCTTGTAGATCGAGTCGATCACCTCATGGAGGCGATCCAGGGTCGGCTGGAAGCGTTGGCTCACTTCCTCCAAACCGATTTTCCGGATGATGTATTCGTCTTGGGCCAATTCATAGAAATATCGTTGGATGGCGGAGGCGGCGTCATCGGTATCCTTTTTGAGGGAGAAAAGATATTGATTGAATTCGTCGATCGCGGAATCCGATTTCTCCGATTCTTCCTTCAGGGTCGTCATCTTCTCCAAAAGGAGGGTATAAGGTTGCTTGGTGTTCGAGTGGATCAGGGTGTCTAGGCTCCTTTTAGTGGCCCCGGCTTTGTTGATCTGCTTCTGGATCTCATCGAGTTTGGATTGCTCGGCGGAGGCGATGACGTAGATTTTGCGGATGTCCGGAAGGGCGTTGCAGAGGCGGATGTATTTCTTCTCGATTTCCGAATCCTTGCGGTAGACCCCGTCGCATTCGTTCTCGAATTTGACGCGGGCGCTCTTTTCTTTCTCAAAGGAATCGAAATATTCCTCGATCTTGGCAAGGATGCCATCGAGTTCCTGTTGGGCTCCGGAGAGATCGAATTGCTGGATTCTCTGCCCAATGGCCGCGGTTTGGTTCCTCATCTCCTCAATGTTGGTCCGGAACAAGAGGTGGTGAAGGGGGTAGCCGGCTTTGGTGAGCTCATCGAAGCGGTTTTCAAGGGAATCGAGCTTTTCGGGGATGACGGTTTGGATGGTGACGCAGAGGTCGGGCATGTCCTTCAGGGCTTTGGAGAGTTGTTTCAAGACGCCGCCGATCAGCGGGAGCATCTGGGTCGCTTCGCTATAGAGGGCGCCTTCGACGTAGGATTCGAATTCCTTGAATTTGGCATCGAGATTTTGGAAGACCTTCTCGAAGGAAGAGGAGACCAAGGCGAGGTCGGACTGCTTCACGTAATAATCCTGCTTGATTTTGCGGAGTTGCTCCTTGAGCTGAAGCGACTCTTGGCGGCAGTCTTCCTCGGGTTTGATGACGACGAGGAGGTCGTCGTTTAGGCGATTGACCTGCTCGTCGTAGTAATCCATCGTCTTCTTCGCTTGGGGGATCCTCTCTTTGAGAGCTTTGTAGCGATGCTCGGAAAGCATGTCTTTGAGGTCGTTGATGGCGCTTTGGGCGGAGGAGTCAGCCTGGTCGCGCACGTCTTTGAAGCGTTTCTTGAATTCCACGTGGGTGTTCACGTAAAGGAGATTGGTCGTGGAGATGTTCTCGATGCGTTTGATGTATTGGGAATCCTGGCCGAAAAGAAGGGCGTGAAGGTATTCGAACCTCCTAGACAACTCCCGAACCTGTTTCTTTGCCCACACGTGGCGGAAAACGAAGAAATACAGCAGCACAGCAACCAAGGCCACCGCGATGGCCCCGCCGACGCAAGATAAAATGATGATCCATTCCATAACGCCGTTATATTACCATGGCGAAAGGAAGGGTTTTTCCTTTTTCTTAAGAAAAAGAGAAAAGGAGGCCTAATCCACCGATTTCAAAGAGGATATCATGTCAATTTTGAGGATCTTCGGCAGCAGAAGCAGGTCAACCACCACGGCGAAGAAAGCGACGACGGCCACGGGGGCCAGATAGCTATACCAACGAATGTCGGCCAAGGACCCGAATTCGAGGTAGAGAACGACGATTTCCATGAGGCCCATGCCAAGCGGGATGCCGAGGATCAAACCGAGGACGGTCATGACGGCGATCTCCCGGTAAAGGTAGAGGACGGTCTCCCCGTCGTGATAGCCCAACACCTCGAGGGTGGCGAGTTCCCTCTCCCTTTCGGTGATGGACATGTTGGTGAGGTTGTAGAGGACAAGAGCCACGAGGAGGATTGCAAAGATAATCAAAAAATAAGACACGGGTACGATGGATTTCGCCACCGCGCCCCCTTCTCCTTCTTGCAGAGCCTGGGTGATGTCAAACAGAGAGAACCCCGCGAAAACGATCGCGGTGCTGCCGCCCACGGAGAGCAAAGTCATCCAAACCCTCTTTTTGAAGCGGGCCAGATTCCGGATCGTGCTTTTCGCGCGGAAAGGAAGCTTTTTCCAAAAAGAAGAGCGCTCAAGTCGGGTTTGGGTCCCTTCGCCCGGGGATTTGGGCAGAAGCAATTCTGCCGGGAGGGGGTGGAGGGTTTGCTTAAGTTGAGCGAAGGTCAAGGCGGTGATGATGCCGACCATGATGAGGCCGCTCACCAAAGTCAAAGGGAAGTCGATGGAGCTCGCCATCTTCTCGGGGAGCAGAAAGAGATAGTTGAAGGCGTCGTAAATGAGCGGGAATACAAGGTGGTATCCTACTCCAAGCCCTATAAGAATGCCGGTCAGAGTCGAGGCCAAAGCTTGAAAATAATAACGGAGGGAGATGCGGAAATCGTGGTACCCGAGCGAAGACAAACAGGCGATACGCGACCGGTTTTCTTCAATCATCCTGGACATGGAGATGGAGACCACGAGCCCTGAAACCGCGAGGAAAAACACCGGGAGGACGAGGATGATGGAGTTCATCTTTTTGCAGGATTGCTTGAGGATGGTTCTGGAATAGGCGTCGTTTGGCGTAAGGACCGTGATGTCTTTCGAAAGGGCGGATAGGGCTTCTTTTTTATCTTTTAGAAACGCCTCATATTCGGACGAAAACAGGCCACTGGCATCGCGTTCCGGGAAATAAAGATAGGCGTCGGTGAATTCTGGGAAGGAATAGGTCATTTCCATTCCATCCAAAGCCTCCTTCAAGCTCGTCTTGATCGATTCGGGGAGATTGGCGGAATGGGCATCCACATACGTTTTCACGCTTTCTTTCAAAAGGGCGTCTATCGAAGGGGCTTTCGGAGAGGAT
>SFUB01000052.1 GCA_004561785.1 bacterium
ATTTGCTGCTATTAGATGAACCAACGGCGGCTTTGGATCATGAAAACGCAGAAAGGGTATTTGATATTCTCCGACGCGCCTCCCTTCGGTCTTTGGTAATCGTGGTGAGCCATGACGGAAAACTGGTGAGCCGCTATTGCGACGAGGTTTTTGGACTGGAAGATGGAAGGATCGTTTCCTTTGAGAAAAAGAAGGAAATTCCAGAGGAAGGGAAACCTGATCCGAAACGGATTCCGGGGGTAGAAAGGGGGCGCCCTCATCTTCCGTTTCCCATGCTTATCCAGCATGCCTTCCATGTCCTCAAAGAAAAGAAATGGAGGTCTTTCTTCTCGGAAGCTTCGATCGCCACGGGCTTAATCGGAGTAGGGTTATCTTTGTTCCTATCTTTTTCGATTTCTTCGCAAATCAAAGGTGCTTTTGCGGAAATTTTTCCAGAAAATCAGATTGTTATGACGACGAAGAAAGACCTTCCCGAGGCGGTTAGCAATGTTTATTCCGCCACCTTAGCAGAGGCGGAATCGCTAAAACAATCTTTCCCGGACGAGCTTTTGGGCTTTGGGGTTAGCTACGTGATGAACTTTGAGGAATGGTTTTCCGATGACAATTCTCTTTTTGCCTTGTACGGGTCAAATCAGATTAGCATGCCATCTTTCTCCATTCGTTCCTTCAATGATTACCAATGGTTAGAGATGATGAATGGGTCCTCATTTTATCCGAGCGCTCCAGCCAAAATGGATTTTGACCAAATCGTTTTGGGCCTTCCGTATCCGGATATGTTTCAACTGTGCCTTCAACTGCACATTGAACGCTCCTTCGAAAGTTTGGGCGGATTTTTGTCGGACACCCCTCTCCCCTTGGTACTGCGCGTCTCCAAACTGGAGTGGGGGTTCCAAGACGAAGAGGCCTTTCAACTAGTCGCCGTCACGCCTTCAAGCAAGCCGGTGGTTTATCACCTTGACCATTGTTGGGCTAGGAAACTGTTCGTGGAAAGGATGAGATTCGTGCCGTGGCGGGAAGGAGAGACTCCTTCTCCTCAGGCGATCTATGAAGCGCCATATGTTCAGCCGAAAGGCGATCCGATTTCTTTCTTGAAAGCGGTAAGAAGACTCGAATCTTTTGAAGGCTTCCTTTTTCAGAAAGCGGGCCCGTCCTTTTTGGGGTCGTTGCTAGAGAAAGGGGAACCCATATCTTTCACGAGGCTATATGTTTTCACCCGCGATTCGTTGGGCCCCAAGTGGGGAGATATTGAAAGGATCTACGAAAGCGATGAACGAATCGTCGGCAGGGATCTCATCTCACCCGGCGGGATCTTTGCCTCATCGAATTCTTTGGTTTCGGGATTCATGAACCACCTTGTTTTTTCGCCCTCGGAGGAAGACATTCACTCGGCAATCGACGCCTATTCTAGGCTCCCTCTTTCTCAAAAAGATTACCCCCTCGTGCTTCCGGAATCCTGCAAAGATGCCGGCGTTCTGCAGGTGAATTCGCCTTTGAGACTGTCGTTTGGTGGGGCTTCTGCGGCGAAAGGGTCCTTGCCGCAAAGCTATGAGGAGATGGCGATTTCGAGTGCTTTATTTCGAACTTGGGGAGAGCCCGATGAAATCTACGTGACCGCCGAAATTGGTTCTAACGAAATCGGCGAATACTTCGATCGAGAGTTCACGGTAGCGAAGATCAAAATCAGCGGGGTCGTAGAGAACGAAAAAGAAATCATCTATCTTCCGGACGATTGGTCTTTGGATTTTCTGTTTTTGTCTTTGGATGCCGACCCGATTTCCCTCTGCCCAACCGGAGCGGTGTTCCAAATTGCCTCGGACTCTGAGCTGAAAAGCGTGCTGTCCAAATTGCAAGCCAATTTCCCTGAATATGATTTCGGGTCTCCGCTGCTGACCGTGAGCGAAGCGGTGGAGGGGTCTTTGGGGTATCTTCAGGAGATCCTGCTTTTCTTCTCTTCGTTTGCGTTGCTGATGTCCTTTTTGCTTTCCGCCATCTCTCTTGGCATCGTCATTTCGGAGAATTCCAAGGAGGGCAAACTTCTTTTCGCCATGGGTGCGAACCGGAGAGATATCCACTTGGCTCTTCTTTCCCATGGCCTCCTATTCGTCAGCGGAGCCTTTCTTTCTTCTTGCGTGAGCCTGCTTGTTCTTCAGGTCGCCGTGTCATTCTATCTTTCCCTTTCTTTCAAGACTCCTTTTCGCTTTTCGCTTTCGTTGATCCCCTTTGGAGGTGCGTTGGCCTGCTCGCTCTTGTTTGTTTTGACGTTTTCTTTGCTCATCTTCCTTCGTCTACGCCGAAAGACGCTTTGGTGAAAGTTTTGTTTCAAATGGTTGGAAAAGGTGCTAGGATAATCCTCGGTCAAAAACCTTTTAGGCGTATGGCTAGGAAGGTTAGGAGTCTCATGAAGGGAACAGTCAAAATGTTCAACAAAGAGAAGGGTTATGGTTTTATTCATGCCGAAGACAACCAGGACTACTTCTTCCACTACTCTGCTCTTCTGATGGACAACTACAAAACCGCCGAACCCGGCGAGCATGTAGAGTTCGAAGTCGAAGAGTCTCAGCGTGGGCCGCGTGCTATGAACGTTAAGAAAGTCGACTAATTTAAACTAGTTGCTTATGCCTCCGAGATTCTCGGAGGCTTTTTCTTTCTTTGGCCTTTTTCACGCGCGCGTTACGCGCTAAAATGCACCTGCCTATTTGAAGGAAGTATTTATCATGTCATTGAAAGCCGGTATCGTCGGTCTCCCGAACGTCGGAAAGTCCACCTTGTTCAACGCCATCACGAATTCCCACGTGGAGGCCGCGAACTATCCATTTGCCACCATCAAGCCCAACACCGGGGTCGTTGTCGTCCCGGACGAGAGGCTAGATTTCCTCTGTGATATGTTCCATCCCGCCAAACGGGTCAGCGCCACTTTCGATTTCTATGACATCGCCGGTTTGGTGAAGGGCGCCAGCAAAGGCGAAGGCCTGGGAAATCAGTTCTTGGCCGCCATCCGCGAATGCGACGCCATCTGCGAGGTCGTCCGCTGCTTCGATTCCTCGGATATCATCCACGTCGAGAACACCGTTGATCCGGAGAGGGATATCTCCATCATCGATTTGGAACTTGCCATGGCTGACTACGAATCGGTTCAGAACCGCATTGCGAAGCAAGGGATCAAAGCCAGAGTGGCCCACGACAAAGTCGCCCAATACGAAATGGCCATCCTCGCCCCCCTTGAGAAGTGGCTCGGCGAGGGGAAACCCGCCCGCACCTGCCCTGATCTGACCGAGGAGCAAAGGGAGTACGCGAAGAAATCCTTCTTCCTGCTCTCCGCAAAGCCCATCATCTATGTGGCTAACGTCGCGGATTCCGATTACACGAACCTCGACGCCTGCAAATACTATCAAACCGTTAAGGCCATCGCCGCGTCCCAAAACGCCCAGTGCATCCCGGTTTCCTGCGAAATCGAATACGAGATCTCGCAGCTTGGCCCGGAAGAGAAAAAAGAGTTCCTCAGCGAACTTGGCGCCAGCGAAAGCGGATTGGATAAGCTCGTAAAAGCGGCCTACCGCTTGCTGAATCTCTCCACCTTCTTCACCTGTGGAACCGATGAATGCCGCGCTTGGACCTTCGTCAATGGGATGACGGCCCCTGAATGCGCCGGCATCATCCACACCGATTTCCAAAAAGGCTTCATCAAAGCGGAGTGCTATGACTTCGATGTTTTGAAGGAACTCGGTTCGGAAGCTGCCGTGAAAGAGGCTGGAAAACTCCGTCAGGAGGGAAAGGAATACCGGATGAAGGACGGCGACGTTGTGTTCTTCCGGTTCAATGTCACCAAATGAAGGACATCCGAATCGGCATTGGCGAGGATATTCACCGATTTGCCCCGGGGCGGAAACTCATTCTTGGTGGAATGGAGATCCCCTATGCGAAAGGCCTGTTGGCCCATAGCGACGGCGATGTGGTCTATCACGCGGTCGCCGATGCGCTTCTAGGGGCCTTGGCCCTTGGGGACATCGGCCATTACTTCAAGACCAACGATCCGAAATGGGATAACGCCCAAAGCTCCCTCATCGTCTCCGAAGTGGTCAAGATGATCGAGGAACGCGGCTACAAAGTCGGGAATCTCGATGTGGTCCTTCTCGCAGAGGAACCCCATCTTGCCGTGTATTTGGAAGGCATGCGCGTCAATCTGGCGTTTCTGCTCCATGTGGATATGAGCCGAGTGGGCATCCAAGCCGGGACCGAGGAGGGCCTTGGCGAGGTCGGCAGAAAAGAAGGCATCCGCGCGAAAGCGGCGGTGCTGCTATACAAAGAAGAAAGCGAGGAAAAGAAATGGACAACGATATCCGATTGAAACAAGCTTTGATCCCTTTGCTCAAGGAATTCGGGATTGAGGCTGATGAGAATGACATCGTCATCGAGAGGAGCCGGGATACGGCTCATGGCGATTATGCGACCAACTGCGCGATGAAATTTGCCAAACGCGTCGGCAAGAACCCCCGTCAATTCGCCCAGGAGCTCTCTGAGAAACTGAATCTCGATTTCGTCGAGAAAATCGAAATCGCGGGCCCCGGCTTCATCAACTTCTTCTTGAAGCACGGCGCTTTAACCGACGTTTTGAAAACGATCTTTGAGCAAGGCGCCTCCTTCGGCAGGGCCGAAAGGAACGGCATCAAAGTCGACGTCGAATATGTTTCCGCGAACCCGACCGGCGACCTTCATCTCGGTCACACCCGCTGCGCGGCGGTGGGGGACGTCATTTCTTCCCTCTTGGATTGGGCCGGTTACGACGTGACCCGCGAGTATTACGTCAATGACTGCGGCAATCAGGTGGAGCATCTCGGCCATTCGATTCGCGCTCGTTACCACGAAGCCTTTGGGGAGCCGCTCGATCTGGCTGACGATGATTACCACGGCCAGGACCTCATCGCCATCGCCGAGCAGATTAAGGAACAATTCGGCGACAAGTACCTTCAAGACAGTCAAGAGTCCCATGATTTCTTCATCCGCTTCGGCATCGATGCCGAACTGAAGAAAATCTGGAAAGACATGGACGCCTTCCGCGTTCACTTCGACAAAGTCAGCTATGAATCCGACATCCGTAAAGGCGGTGCAATCGAGAAGACGATCGAAGAGCTGAAGCAAAAAGGCTATGTCTATAGCCAGGATGGCGCCACCTACCTTGCCACGACCAAATTCCTCGACGACAAAGACCGCCCGATTATCAAATCCGATGGCCTCTATACCTATTTCATGCCCGACATCTGCTATCACTATGACAAGATGGCCCGCGGCTATGACCATTTGATTGATGTCCTCGGCGCCGATCACCATGGTTACATCGGGCGCATGAAGAGCGCTCTCATGATGAAAGGATACCCCGCGGATTCCCTCGAAGCCCAGTTCGTCCAAGTCGTCCGTGTCTATAGAGACGGTCAGGAGGTTAAGATGAGCAAGAGGACCGGCAAAGCCATTGCCCACCGCGAACTCATCGAAGATGTCGGCGTCGACGCCGTCCGTTACTTCTTCGTTGAACGCAGCGCTTCGAGCCATTTGGACTTCAACTACAACTTGGCCATGGAGCAAAGTTCCTCGAACCCCGTCTTCTATTGTCAGTACGCCCACGCTCGCTGCGCCTCTTTGCTGAAACTTGGCGAGGAATTCCCGATCGATCAAGAAGGCAAATGCCTCAAAGAGCCTGAGGAATTCGCCATTTTAAAGCATTTGGCTGATTTTTCGGGTATGATAGAATCCGCCGCGAAGGAAAGGGAACCGGCCAAAATGACCGCTTACGTCCATAAGCTCGCGGAGCTGGTCCACGAATTCTACGCTTCTTGCCGCATCATCGACAGGGAAAATAGAGACTTGACCTCGTCGCGTCTCGGGCTTATAAAGGCCTGCGAAATCGTGTTAGAGAACGGATTGGGGATCCTTGGGGTCTCCGCTCCGGAAAAGATGTGAAAGGAACTGCAACAATGAAAAACGAATCCATGATCGACGCCGCTTATTCGATCCTCACCGCCAACGATGGGGCCATGGCCTTCAAAGACCTTTGGGAGAAACTCAAAGTGGAATTGGAGATTGGACCTGACGAAGAGGCTTCCCGCATCGGCCGCTTCTATACCGACATCTCCCTTGACGGCCGCTTTGTCGAAGGGAAGGACAACACCTGGAACCTCCGCTCCAGGATCTGCTACGACAACGTCCACATCGATATGTCCGATGTCTACACCGATCTGGCCGAAAGCGATGGCGACGATGCCGACAAGCAGGACAATGCTGATTACGACGCTTCCGTCCAAGGCGTCATCCTCACCGATGAGGCTGAGCCGGAAGAAGACGAGGAAAACGCCCACAAGCCGGAAACCGCGGAAGACCTCGGCATCAAAAACATTGCCTAATCAAACAACGTTGTAACGCCCGCATTCGCGAGCGTTTTTTCTTCCCCTTTTCGGCAAAAGAAGGTATTTTAATCTACTTGCTTATGGTATCCTTCAAAACCTTGCTTAAGAAAATCGAAGAAGCCCCAATCATCACCATCTGGGGACATGCGATCCCGGACGGGGATTGCTATGGCTGCCAAATTGGCTTGAGGGAAATCATCAAGGACAATTTTCCTGGGAAGGAAGTCTATGCCTTGGGGACAGGCGTCCCAAGTCTGCGCGAGAGGATCTCGCCGATGAACGAGGCAGACGATGCGAGTATCGCCTCTTCTTTGGCGATTTTGGTTGATGTTTCATGCTTGCGGCGCGTGGAAGACCAAAGGGTTTGGAACGCTAAAAGCTTCGCCAAATTCGACCATCATAGCCCCAACAAAGAGGGCGAAGAGTTTCCCTACGAAGATGCCTATGTGGAGCCTGACGTCATCGCCTGCGCCCAACTCATCGAGGAATTTGCAACGCAAAACAGCCTTAAAATTTCAAAAATAGCCGCAGAAGCCCTTTATACGGGAATTCTAACGGATTCTGGGTGTTTCCGTTATTTTGGAACGAACCAAAGGACTTTCGCTTCCGTCAAGCGCCTCGTTTCCTGCGGGATTGAGCCCATTTCAATCCGCAACATCGTCTATTACGAAGACGATAAAACGAAAGCTTTTAAAGCCTACTTGCAATCCAAGGTCCGAAAGCTCTCCGGAGTCACTTATGTCTATATCACTCCGGAGGAATACCGCCGATTTGGGCTCACCTACGAAGAAGCGGGTTCGATGGTCAATGCCATCGAAGCGGTCCAATCGCCTTCAATCTTCGCTCTTTTCACGGAGCGTGAAGATGGTGAGGTCCGCGGAGAACTTCGCTCCAACCGCGGATTCCCCGTTCAACCGACTGCAACTCGCTTTCGCGGCGGAGGCCACTTATTCGCGGCCGGGACCACGACTTATGGCGAAGAAGAGTCTATGGAAGTGGTGAAGGCACTCACCCTCGTGACCCCAATTTCCTTATAATGATTCAGGAGGTACTGAAATGTATCAGAAAGAACTTGAGGCGGCCATTAAGGCCGCGAAACGCGCCCAAGAGAAAATCTTGGAAATCTATCACACGGATTTCGACGTCGAAATAAAAAGCGATGATTCTCCCGTGACCTTGGCCGATAAAACCGCTGATGCGATGATTCGCAAGGATTTGTCAACCGCCTTCCCGGAGGCGGGCTTCCTGACAGAGGAAAGCAAGGATACCAAGGAAAGGCTGTCCAAGAAAGCCGTTTGGATTGTGGATCCCGTCGATGGGACCAAAGAATTCGTTTCTAGGAACGGGCAATTCACTACGAACATCGCTTTGGCAGTTGATCATGAGGTGGTCGTCGGGGTCATCAACGTCCCCTTGTTCAACGTACTTTATTTCGCGGTGAAGGGAGAAGGCGCCTTCAAGATGGATTCGGAAGGGAAAATCATTCCCATTCACTGCTCGGACCGCGACTCTTCGCTCCGGACGGTCCGTTCCATCTCGTTCTTTAATGAAAAGGAGAAGGCCTTCTACGATCGGCACAAAGATCTTTTCGAAGGCGAGGCCGAGCCGATCGGCGCCGCGAATAAGTTCTGCGTGATCGCCGAAGGCAAATACGATTTCTTCTATCGCATGTCTTCCGGAACCAAGGAATGGGATGTCGCCGCTGGCGATTTGCTCGTCCACGAAGCTGGAGGCGCGATGGTGCAGCCGAATGGCGAAAAATTCCGCTACAATCGCGAAGATGTCTACAATCGTGAAGGCTATGTGATCGCGAATAAAAAAGCAAATTTAGTTCTAAAATAAGCATCTTGTTTCTTATATCGAAAGCGCTATCATAACCCCCGGAAAGGAGGTCTTATGAAATTCTTCAATAGCTTGCCCAGAATCGTCCAGTTCATCCTTCTTTTAATCCCTGGCGTCAACTGGGTCGTTGAACTTATCGTTCGTATCACCGCCGTGGTCGAGAAACCGAAGGGAACCCACAACATTCTTGGTTTGGTCCTCTCCATCATCCCGTTCACCGGCACGATCTTGGGCTATGTTGACTTGGTTTGGGTGCTTCTTTACAAGCATCTTCTTTGGGCCAACGACTAATCCAAAAAAGGAAACAAAGGGGCTGTTAAGAAAGGAAAAAATCTTAACAGCTCTTTTCTTTTGACAAAAAAGCCCGTTTTTAGCAAAAAGCGGGCTCAATGCACAACGTTCTTGCTTAAGGAGGCATCGTACATGCTTTCTTTTGCCATTGGAAAAACGTTTTTCCCCCTCTTTTCGACGCTCCGCTTGAGGAAAGGCAGAACCTGGATGCGTCTTTGGAGATTTTGGAGGATTCCGGAATAGGGCCGATGATAGGGGGACGCACGGGGAAGAGCCATCGCGCAGGAAGGAAGCCACATAGCCCCTGCCGTCCGTTCGCCTCCATAGCCTACGGCTTCACGAAGCGTTCCGGAAACGTCAGGAAGGTCGAGGGGAGCCTGAGTTTCGACCTGTGCTTCATTTGCCTGGCGGAGCGGGAGAGGCCGTCCTACGCGACGGCATACTCTTTTCTTAACAGCCCCTTTGTTGCGTGAATCTTCAAGGAAACCCTGTTTTGCCTATTCATACAATTTTCTTGTAGTGGAGTGTATTATGGTTTTGAGGTAAAACAAATGAAAGCTTATCAACAATGGATCGATGGTTTGTCCAAGCCGGTGAGAATCATCTTGGCCGTTTTTGGAATCTTTTTCTTCCTTTATCGGTTTGCATCGTAATCCGGCAGCTTGACACCCTCCGCTTCGCTGGTGCGCAGCAACTCATGGCTCCCCTACAATAGGGGAGCTGTCAGCGAAGCTGACTGAGGGGTG
>SFUB01000053.1 GCA_004561785.1 bacterium
GTACCTCAACTCTTTTCGTTAATGAATTGGCGAAGATGGACGAAGATATTAGCAATTTCCACTTATCTCTAGAAATGGATAATGTAGCTTCTATAAAAATGCTTGTGAGAGAAAATCTTGGAATTTCTATTTTGCCGAAGAGCGCTTGTTCTAGAGAAATAAAAGGAAATAAGTTAGTAGGGCTCCCCATTGAAAATTTAGATTTGACAAGAGAGACAAACCTCGTGTTTATAGAAAATAATATCGATAGAGATATTTTAGAAGACATAGTCTCTATTTATAGAGAATCAATATAATTCGTATAAACGTATTTATTGTGGGTGTTTTTAAAACGTTGTTTGCTTCAGTTCACAAAAAATGATTTTGTTTTGGCTTTAAGGCGCACAAAATATGAAGAAATACGCATTTAAGGCGTGCAGCAAGGAAAGTTAGAAAGATTACCCATGACGTTTGAGCGTTATCGGTCTTTGTTTCGGTCGCTTGGTTGATCTTGCTTGATTCCCTTGAGTTGGCGGCATGAGAACAAAGAATCCGCAAACGAAACAAAAACCCGACGCCATTGCAGACGCCGGGCTGCGCTTATTTCTTTAATCCGTGGATGGCCTGGGTAATGGAATCGAGATAACGACCCTCGTATTCTTCGATTTTCCCTTGGTCGCAAAGTTCTGCGAGTTTCGGATCGATCGGCAAGGAGTCGAAGCAGGGGATACCAAAGCGCTTCGCTTCCTGTTCGCCCCTTTTGCCGAAGGGATAAAGCTTCTCCCCGCAATGGGGGCAAAGCATATAGGAGAGATTCTCAACCAAACCGATGACGGGGATATTCATCATGGCCGCCATGCGGAAGGCCTTTTCAACGATCAATGAAACGAGGTCTTGCGGAGAAGTCACGATGACGATGCCGTCGATTGGCAAAGATTGGAAGACGGTGAGAGGAACGTCCCCGGTTCCCGGGGGCATGTCGATATAAAGCTCATCGATGTCGCCATAAGCGACGTCGCTCCAGAATTGCTTCACCAATCCGCTGATGACGGGTCCCCTCCAAACGACGGGGGAGGCGGGGTCGTCGGTCAAGAGATTCAAGGAAATCGCCTTGATTCCGGTAAAGGTCTCCACGGGGAAGATCTCCTCGTCGGTCCCCGAGGCGCTTTCTTTCAAACCGAAGATGGTGGGGATGCTCGGCCCGGTGATATCCGCGTCCATGATCGCGACCTTCTTGCCATCTCGATTCGCGTTCACGGCAAGCAGAGAAGTGGTCAGGGATTTGCCGACTCCGCCTTTGCCGGAGACCACGGCGATGACTTTTTTGACGTGGCTATTTTTGTTCGCCGCGACCCGGAAGTCTTCCGGCTTCATGTTCTCGCTCATAAATTACCTCAAATGATGGAAACCATTATACCCGGCAAATCGAATAAAAGTCTTTCTAACGCTCACGCTTTGGCCAGAATCCCGCTATCATGGAGGGGCAATCAAGGAAAACCCCATGGATAAAGACGAGAAGAAAAAAGACGAGAGGAAGAAACCCACCTATAAGAAATACCGCACGGGAGAGGACATCGATATGCTCAACGAACGCTATAGCGATCCCCAGTCCGAATCGTGGGGCTCCGTCCGCTACAAGGATGATATCGACGGGGCGTGAATAAAATGGGCCTATGGCCTTTTTTATTTTGCGATGCCCCTCGTTCCGGGATAAGTGAGTTCCAACGCTTCCAATCCGGCTTCCTTTTTCGCGATCGCTTCGGCGAAGGGGATCGTGAAGGCCATCGAATGACCGGTGATGACGCTCCCGTCTTCAACGCAAGGCGCATCCACGTATTCCCCTTTTCCACATTGAAAGCCCGGGAAACATGTGTATTTCTTTCCGTCTAGGATGCCAAGCATCCCCAAGATGGATGGTGCGGCGCAAATCGCATAGACGCCCTTGCCGCTTTTATAAAAATCCAAAACCGCTTCCAAAACCTTTGGGCAGGATTTGAGGTTTTCAACCCCGAGTTTCCCGCCGGGGAGAATGAGGAAATCGTATTCGCCTGGGCGAATCTCAGACAGGAAGGAATCGGCAAGGACTTGGACTCCGCAAGAAGAAGTCACCACGTTGCTTCCGCCAATGGAGGCGAGTGAGCAAGCCAAGACGTGTGTCCTTTTAAGAATGTCGACGGTCGTAAGCGCCTCGGTGATTTCGAATCCGTCGGCGAGAAGCATCAATCCTTTTTTCATGGTTCTATCCTCATCCGAATTATAAGGTCATAAGAAAAAGGGCGCGCGGCCCTTTTGCTCATTAGGCGGGAAGATTCTTTTCGGCTAAGCCGACCAGCAGCGATATCAGGTCGACGTCTTCCTCGACCGGGAAATCCCCCTCCAAAGGCAAATGGAGCATGAGGGAGGGGACTCCAGACCGCAGAGCAATGTAATAGGCTTCGTTATCGAAGAAACGGCCTCCGTCGACGGAAACGGAGCAATCCTTCTCCGCAGAGCAACAAGATTGGTGAAGGCTAGAAAGATCGAAGGACGTGGATAGGGATTTCGCCTCTCCGGGGAAGATTTCCTCGCCTTTTTTGACGACCCCAGTTTCGTCCGGCTGCATGGAATCCATTTGGTTATAGGCGTATTGCTCCAAAGCGGGAATCGCCTGATAGGGGCTCAGGTTCAGAACGACGATCAAGTCCGGACGATCCTTCTCGATGGCTTTCTCAAGGGTTCGTTTGGATTTTTCGTAGCTTGCTTCAAGCAGCAAGGTCTGAACGTTTTTCTTGCCCAAAAAGGAAGAAAGGACCTCTTCCGAGGGGTTGGTAAGATGGGTCGCGTATTTTTTAAAGCCGACAAGCAGAGTCTTCATGACTTTCGCCTCCTTCGTTTCGGCGTATCGTCTCAACGGACTCATTGTACTTCAGAGAAATCTTTTGGGAAAGGCAATGAAAAAAGGTCGATCGCGTTTCTGCTCATTAGGCGTTTCCATAAGCAAGCGGATAGTCTCGATTTATTCTTAAAATAGTCGGCATACATGGGATTGGACAAGGTGTCCAAGCCGTCGATTGGGTTATCGGTGCCGAACATCATCCGGCTTGGCCCGATGGAACGCAGCACCTTTGCGGAGATTTTCATGGGCACCCAAGCGGTATCGGCGTAGATGTTCGGCGCCTTTCTCAAGGCCTCAACCCCTTTTGAATGGTCGCTGAGCAATTGGAGATGAGCAGCGATGAAACGGATTTTCGGGCGCAAATTCGCCACATTCACCAGAAAATCGACGTCCGAATATTCGTCTTCCGCCGTATGAACGAGGACGGGTAGCTTCTCCTTTTCCGCCCAATCTAAGTAAGGCTCAAGCAAAGGGGAATCGACTCGCGTCCTTTCCGCGTAGGGATGGAATTTCAGGGCGAAGATGTGATCCCGGTTGTTCGAAACGTATTCCCTCAATTCCCTTGAGGGCCCTTTCTCGAAGACAGGCCGGATCCAGACGGCCGCCCCGAGCCGCGTCGGATATTGCTTTACGAAGGTCATGGTCTCTTTGAGGCAAGCCAAGGCGTCCTTGCCGGAGACTTCCGCGGAGGCTCCGGTGGGGAACTCCGCCGCGTCGCAATTGGAAACCAAGGCGAAATCGACCTCGTATTTGTCCATGGAAGCAAGCAAAGTATCCTCACATTCCAGAAGGCTAGGCGAAGACATGATATGGGCGTGGCAATCAATGATCATCGACTCATCTTATCATGAAACGGCTGTTCGGGCAGACCTTCGGCATTCTCCTTCGAAAATCCTTGCGAAGGGTTTCTAGATGTGTAAAATACTTCTTGCCTTGGGGTGTAGCCAAGTGGTAAGGCATAGGTCTCTGAAACCTAGATGCGCTGGTCCGATCCCAGCCACCCCAGCCAAGATTGAATCAAAAGTGGAGCGAAAGGCTCCCTTTTTTTGTTGAAAAAAGCCCATCGCTGGGCTTTTTGATTCAGATTTTCAAGATCTCCACGACGATTTCGATCATCTTCTTGAATTCGCCGACGGAGAGATATTCGTAACGTCCGTGGTAATTGTAGGCCCCGGTGCCTAGGTTGGGGCAGGGCACGCCGAGGAAGGAGAACGTCGCCCCGTCCGTCCCGCCGCGGATTGGGTGGGAATTCCAGGCGATCCCAAGCTTCTCATAGGCCGCTTTGGCTTTGTTGAAGGCTTCTGGGTGGGCGTCGTGGACTTCCTTCATGTTGCGGTAGTCGTCGCCGATCTCGATTCTCACCTCGGCTTTCGGATATTTGCTTAGCAAGATTTGCCGGGCTTTGAGGAACATCTGCTTTTGCTCTTCCAACTTCTTTCGATCGTGATTGCGAAGAATGTAACGCAAAGTCGCTTGGTCGACATTGCCCTCGATGGCGACCAAATGGTTGAAACCTTCGAAACCCTCGGTGGCCTGGGGGCGGACGCTAGCGGGGAGCAATCCATCGAATTCGCAAGCCAAAGAGGAGGCGTTGACCATCTTGCCTTTCGCATCGCCTGGGTGGACCGAAACGCCGGAGATGCTCACGGTCGCGTGGGCGGCATTGAAATTCTCGATTTCGATGTCCGTATAAGTGGAACCATCGATCGTATAAGCGTATTTGGCGCCCCATTTTTCGAGGTTGACGTGCTCGCTGCCCCTGCCGATCTCTTCGTCGGGGGTGAAAAGCAAGCAGACGGGATGATGCTTGATCTCGGGGTGGTGGACCAAATAGTCCATGGCCGCGAGGATGATCGCGTCCCCGGCTTTGTCGTCCCCGCCCAAAAGGGTGTTCCCGTCGGTGACGACGAGGTCGTCTCCTATGTGCGCGGACAAACTCGGGAATTGATCCGGGGACATGGAATAACGTTCGTTGAGTTTGATGACTCCGCCGTCATAGTTCTTGACGATGCGCGGCTTCACGTTGGCTCCGGAAATCTCTAGGGCCGTATCCACATGGGAATTGAGCCCGATCGGGTCGGATCCTTCTTCGCCGGGGAGGTGGGCGTACAGCCTTCCGTATTCATCGATTTCGCCGTGGATCCCGAGTTCTTCCAGATCCTTCAAAATCTCGCGGCTCAGGTTCAGCTCCTTCATCGCGGAAGGGGAGGTGGGGCTATTTTCGTCGCTTTGGGTGTCGATTTGGACGTATTTCAGGAAACGTTCGAGTGCTTTGTCCATAATTGCTTTCTCCTTGTTTCAGCCCGCTGATTTTATCATCGAAAAGAAAAGAAAGAAGGCTCTTTCCCCGCCGTTCCAAACAAAGTTTGGTAGAATGCTCCCCATGAAAAGAAAAGGGCTATCTGCATCATCGATCCTCGGCCGGAAAATGCTTCGCCAGGCCCGTTCGGGTTGGAAACAGTTCCTCTCGATCATCGCCATGGGCGGAATCGCGATGACTCTTTTCGTCGGGCTTCTCTCGAACTCCGAATCTCTTTCTGCCCGCGTGGAGGCCTTCTATGAGGAAGGGTCCCTGCCCTCGATGTGGGTGCTGACCCGCGCTTACGAGGCGGATCTCGGCGAATCGCTCAAATTCGCCGGCGCCCTGGATGAGGAAGACCAAGTCGATTCTCGCTTTCAAGTCACCGCGAAGCTCAATTCCTTCTCTTGCTATGGAGCCGTGGTCTCGGGAATGCCGACCCTCTCCAAGCCGATTGACATCCTAGATGAGGAGAAGAGGGAGGACGGGGGTTTCTTCTACATCGACAAAGGGATTTCGATCTTGGATGAAGCCACCAAAGACCCCGAACTCAAAGTTGGAGGCACGGTGAGCCTAACCTATCAAGTCGGAAGCTATCTTTCCGGCTTCTCTGATCTTGTCGATGCTCTTTATGAATCGAATCCAGAGTATTTCTTGTCGTCCCAAGCGAAAGAAGACCTTACCCGGGGGAACCTCACTTGTCCCGCGAAGATCACGGGCCTCATGACCTTCCCGGAGAACATCCAGTCCGCTCATTACTATTCCTCGACCTATCTCATGAGCAAAAGCGTTTTCGTCTCCTCCCTCCACGAAGGCCTTGCTTCCTATTTCACCGAGGAGGGGCGCGAGGCGATCGAGACGTATTTGGGAATCGATTTGGAGGGAACCCCGTCCCCTTCATCCTTCCCCCAAGACAATGAATTGCTGATCAAACTCAAAGATCCATCCACCGAGAGCGAAAAGGAAGAGAAGATCAAACGCTACTTCGAGGACCACGAGACCTTCGGGGAGAGCAATCTCGCACAATTGTTGAACCGCTCTTTGAACCCCTGGTCTTCGGCGGTGGATACGGAGGTGCTCGAAGCCAAGCAGCTCACCTTCGTCTTTCCTTTCGTCTTCTTCTTCGTGGCGCTCTTGGTGATCCTCACGACCCTGTCCCAGATCATCCTCAAAGAAAGAATCCAGATCGGCACGATGAAGGCCCTCGGCCTCAGCGAAGGTCAGATCTATCGCCATTACTTCAGCCTGACCTTGACCCTAGTGAGCATCGGCACCCTGATCGGATTCATCTTGGGCCCCCTCATCATCCCCACGATCATGGGCATGAAGTACGGAATCCTTTACACCTTGCCCGCCAGGAGCCTCTTCGTATTCCCCTTTTGGCAGGCTTTTGCGGCGTATTTCGTCTTTGCCGCGGCTTCCGTTCTCGTCTCTTGGCTGGTGCTCCGGAAAGAGGTGAAGCTCTCTCCGGCTGAGTCGATGCGCTCCGAGGTGATCTCCTTCAAAAAGAAGAAATGGGAGAGCGGCCGCAAGAAGACCCCGATCTCTTTGTCTTTGTCGATGGCCTTCCGCAACATCCGGGTCAACAAACTGAAATCCGCGATGGTGGTTGCCGGGGTATTCGGATGCACGGCCCTCTTGCTTTGCGGATTCGGGATCGAAGATACGCTCGACCGCGGCGTCGATAACGACGTCTCCATGTTCTACAGCGCCTCCTTGACCGTCTCCTATGCCTCTTCTAGGACCGGCGATAGCGGTCTGCTTTCCTATAGCGACAAGATTGCGGATATCGATCAATACGGCAGTTACGCGAGCGACATCGTCTTTAACGGCAAATCCATGACGTCTACTTTGCGCCTGTTCCATGACGAGCACCCCTATTTCAAACGGGATCTGGCGGACAAAGGAACGGTCACGATCTCTAGCAAGCTAACCGAAGAACTAGGGGCAAAAGAAGGAGACGTGATCTCCTTTTCCTACGCAAACCGCGACATCGAAGCAAAGGTCGGCAAGGTGATCGAGGCCTTCGCGGTCAACGGGGTGTTCGGTTACTTCAGCGACCCGCTGTTTGAGATTTCCGATCCCGCTTACACAGGGGCTTGGGTGCAAGCGAAAGAGGGTTTCACGCCTCAACAGCTCCAAGAAGATCTGGAGGCCCATTGCCCCTATCTATCGGTTGCGAGGACCCAACTCGACACGATGGAGCAGATCAACTCCGTCATGAACGGGATCCGCATCATGACCAACGCCGTCAAAGTATTCGCCATCCTTTTGGCTTTGGTTGTCCTTTATAACCTCGCCCTTCTCAACTTCCGAGAAAGGAGCAGGGATATCGCCACGATGAAAGTCCTTGGCTTCTCGAAGGCGGAAATCGCCTTGTCCCTTATCGTGGAGACCTTATCCCTTACGGCTTTGGGGATCTTCCTTGGCTTCTTCGCCGGCTGGCCCTTCATGTACGCCGTGCTTATCGTCAACAGGGTTCCTTTGGTGAAATTCCTATACACGGTTGCCCCGATTTCCTATCTTTATGCCTTCTTGCTGACGTTTCTGACGTCCTTCTTGGTCAATCTCTATCTTTCGATGATGACGGGAAAAGTCAAAATGGTCGAGAGCCTAAAATCCGTGGAATAAGAAATTCACGGGGCCGCTTTTTTGGACGCCCCTTTCCTTTCAGGCTTTAAGGCAACCGATGGGCAGACAGAAACGCCATCGCCTCTTTTGTAGCCGCACAGGCTTCCGGTTATCGCAATCTTCAAATTCCTAATGCAAAGCGATTCGAAAAGGAATCCAACTTTTTGAAGCCGGTATTGAAATACGCAGGGGAGACCCCAAAGGGCGCAACGGCGGAAGAACAGATGCACGCCTATAGAATCGAATCGAGCAGCAATGTCAAAATCGGGTTCTCGTATTTCTGAAGGGCCTCATGCCTTTCCAAGCTGGCATCAAGCGATAAACCGGTCAGAGATTTGGTGCTTAATGAGGAAGAAGCGAGGTAATCCAAGCAATTCTTTGAAAGCCTCTCTTCGGTGAAATAGGTATCTTCAATGATCCCGTTATCCACCGTCTCGTTATAGAAGGTCCCGGAGAAATCGACGGCGTCGCCCCTTTTCTCTCCCCCGTTTGGATGAATGTGATAAATGCTCGGGACGAATCCTTCGCCCCATCCGGCGGGATTATCCTCGTTTTCGGCAAGGCCGTATTCCCTTTTGAATTCCTTCCATTGGGAGGCGGCCAAGGAAGCGTATTCCTCGTTTTGGGAGCTCGGGTTGTAGGTTTTTCCATCCTCTCCTTCGACGTAGCGGATCCCGACTTGGTCGCAGTCGAGGTAATAAAGGTAGTTCTCCGGGATTTTCTGCTCTTTGAGGTGACTTGCGAAGTAGGGCTTCAGGTCGCTTCGTTCCAAAAAGGAGCAATCCCCGCAGGTGGAGCGGCTGAAGAAGACGGAGAAATCCTCGTTTCCCTCGTATTTGGCATCCAACTGCCCTTTGCTTAAAGAAAGCAATCTTGGGGCCTCGATTCTCGCGTTCATCCAAGCGGAGAAAGTGGAGGCGTCTTTGACCCAGGCGGAAGTGGAGTCTGCCGTGGTGTGCTGATACTTAAGCTCCCCCTCTTCGAAGATCGCCAAAGTCTCGTGCGAGGCGCTTAAGGATAATCCCGCTTCCTGAAGGGCGGATTCATTCCCTGAGAGAGGGATCCAATAAAGCAAAAGATGATTCCTTAATATATAAGGAACTAGGACCTCATTATGGAAGCTTGTCCAGCAGGAGCAGTCGAATTCGCCTCCCACCAGAAGCAAGAAATTCTTCTTCTCCGCGACCATATCGTTATAGGAGGCCAAGGAGATTTCCTTCATGTGGGATAATTGCTTCGCATTCACCTCATCCCCATCGAAAAGTATGGTTCCCATATCGAGAATCACAGGGCTGATTTTTTCTAAAGACGGATTGCAAGAGGCGAGCAGGGCAGGGGCGAAGCACAGGGCTAGAAACAAAGGGGTCTTTTTTCGCATGGTTCCATTCTAAATTACTGCGTTTTCTTTTGCAAAAAACGTTGATTTGAAGCGCCTTTTTTCATCGTGTTTTTA
>SFUB01000054.1 GCA_004561785.1 bacterium
GTCCGACGAGTTCATCGCACGTTATCAGCAAACCGATGGCGGGTACATCGATACAGCGAAAAAGCTGGGTTTGCTCGTAGACAAAGAACAACATGAACCCAACCAGAAGTGGCATTTCTTCACTTCTTGGCTGGAACCTTCCTTGGAAGATGGAACGGTCACGATGGAGTCGAATCCCCAAACCGTCGTCTATAATCGTTTGCTTTGCCCGGAGCTGCTCCTTTGGATCTACGAGGCTTCTGGGGTCTCTCCCGCCAAGGTGAAGAAGGCCAAAGACGTGGCGGAGGAAGGCAAGGTGAATCGCACGAGAGTGACCACCATCGCGAAAAACATGAGGAGCCAGGTCTCTTGGGAAGACATCAGTCAAAACGTTTTGGCTTCCTTGGGGGCTGATTGAAATGAAAAATTCCAGGCTTTCGCTTTTCATAACCGCCGCCTTGCTTCTTTCGGGCTGCAACAATCCTTCTGGTGGACCCTCCTCTAGCGATAGCGCCGCCACCTCTAGCGATAGCGTCGCCGCGTCTATTTTCGACTCGATTTCTATTCCCGAATCGGATCCCTCGAGTTTTCCTTCTTCTTTAGAAAGCGCAGAACCCGCCCGCTATGCCGTTGCTTTGAAAGAGGGATCCGGATGTGAGGCTTACGGGCTGCAAAACGATTACGCCCCCGGGGATGAAGTCTGTTTCTCCCTGCGCGTCATCAATTTGGGCATGGAAGTCCAAAGCGTGAAGGCCAATGACCAAACTCTTTTCGCTGAGGACGACGGGCTCTATCGGTTCACGATGCCTGCGGAGAACGTGACTTTGGAAGTCTTCTTGCAAGAAAAAGCAAAGGAATTCGCCACCCGATTCAACGTTGTCTATGACCTTGGGACTCGAAAGACCGCGAAGAAGCTTGAAAGCGCTGACGAGATTTTCCATTGCTTATCGAAAGTGGGGGAAAACGAGTCCCTGATCTCATCGCTTGAGGGTTTTGATTTCGTGTACGGCGGTGCCAACGGAAGGAATGAGTCCACGTGGCATTGCGGGAACATCCTCAAACTAGGGACTACCTCCGTCGATGGATGGCTATCCTTGTCTTTGAACGCCCCCGTCAAAGGCGTGAAAGTCGTCGGTTATACCTATTCGGCTTCCTCCAAGATCCGTTTGGGCGATAGCAAATCCACCTCTTGGGATGGAGAAGACGATGGAAAAACCGCGTTGGCCTCTTGCTCTTCGATGACCGAAATCTGCAAAAGCGCCGTGGATGAATGCAAAACCTCTTCCTTTGAGGCGAAATTCGCCCCGACAGAATCCTTCCGGATCGGCACGACCAACAAGAATCCGCTTTTCATCACCGCTTTGGAATTCGTCCTCGCGGAAAAAGAAAATCCTCACCCGAGCGATAAATACACCGTGACCTGGAAAAACTACGACGGTTCCATCCTTGAAGTCGATGAAGGCGTCGAAGAAGGGGTCTTGCCCCATTATGACGGGGCAACCCCGAGCAAACCGAGCGAAGGAGACGTCTCTTATCGTTTCGCCGGTTGGGATCCGGAAATCGAAGAGGTTCATCAAGACGCGACCTATATCGCCAAATTCAAAGAGATTTCGCAGACGGACCCTGAATTGAAAGATGCTCCAACCCTTTCTTCGGATGGGAAAGGCGTCCAATACGGCTATTACCCGCAAACGCGGATCAGCGATCCCGCCCTCATAGATAGGTTGCAAACGGAGGCGGAAGAAACTTCCGGAGGCTGGTCTTTTCTGGATGGTGAGCTCTATGCCTCGATCAACGCGGAAGTTTATCGGAACGAGTCCTATGTTTTTGACGACGGAGATCCCGTTTCTAGCGGTGAGCTTTATTGGTTCCGCTGCGAAAGGATCTCTTGGCGGGTCCTCAGCCAGAATGACGGGGAATACCTGCTTCTTTCCGCAAGCCTTTTGGATTCCGGATGCTTTTACAAAGACTACGAAACCCGCATCGCCTCCGGGAATGAAATCCTCCCGAATTCCTATGCCTATAGCGACGCCAGGGCTTGGCTGAATGGCTCTTTCTTGGAAAGCGCCTTCGCTTATGGATCCTCTTATTTGCTCCCTTTGGATTCCTCGGAAGACAAAGCGGGGCTGCTTTCGCAAGAAGATTGCCTCAATCCGGAATATGGCTTTGCTCCCGAATCCGGAGCAAGCCCCACTCGAACCGCCAAAACCACCGATTTTGCTAGAGCCAGAGGAGCTTGGTACAACAAAGGGGATAAGAACTCATCCCTCCTCTTCTGCGGCTCCTATTGGACGAGAAGCCCATCGGGGGATTTTGATTACGCCGCGAAGAATGTGAACTCCAGCGGGTTCCTCAGCGACTACGCCGTGGACGGAGAGAGCCATTGTTATCGTCCAATAATCAAAATCCGTCTTTGATCGTTGGACGCGGGAACCCTTCCCATGGCTTCCGAAGAAGGGCCGCAGGCCCCTGACAGCTCGGGAAGTACGTTCGATTGAAGAGCGGCCGGCGAATGTTTGAAGGCGATGCCCGGCCCTCTTCCGCTCCGGAAAAAGAAATCACGCGAAGACAAATCCCAAGAAAAACGTTTCTTTGTCGGTATATATTGGTGGAAAGATGGAAAGAGAAAGTTTGACACATTGCCTAAAAGCCCTCCAAAGCGGAGACATGGATGCCTTTCCTTCTTTTTTCGAAGCAACCAAAAAGTCCGTTTTTCTTTCCTCTTATGCGATCTTGGGAAAAAAGGAAGAAGCGGAGGACATCGTGAACGAAACCTACCTCAAGTTCCTTCAATCTTTGCCCACGGTTGACCCGAAGAAGAACGTCATGGCCTATTTGACTGCGATATCGCGCAACGAATCGCTCAACGCCTTGGCGAAAAGGCAAAAAGTAGGGGAACTGGAGGAAGAGGATTCGCGCCTTCTTTGCTACGACGACTATCTCTCCGAATTCTCTCTTTTCGATAGGGCCAAAGATGTGCTCCCACGGGACGAATTCGAAATCCTCCTCATGGTGATGGTGGATGATCTCAAACACAGGGAAATCGCCAAGATCCTCCACAAACCCCTCGGCACCGTCAGCTTCAAATACGCGAAGGCGATCAAGACCCTGAGAAAGGAGCTTTCCCATGAAAGACTTTGAACGATACCTGAAAGACGAGATGAGAAAAGAAGCGTCCCGCATCAATGTAAAAGCCGATTCCGGAGAAATCCTCCGGGAATTCCGGATGAAGCAAGCGCCGATCCAAGAAGAAAAAACGCCTTGGTATAGAAGAAAATGGTTCCTCATCGGAGCGCCCCTTGCTACAGGCGCCGCGCTTGCCGGCATCCTTCTTGGAGTCTTGATCAAACCGGAATCCTCGGGCCCTTCTTTGCTGCCGGCAGGAAATGCACTGCTAAGCAAAGTCTGCTATGAACTCTATAGCGGAATGAGCTACTTTGGCCGCGGAGAGGATGGCACCCTTGTCCGGAAGGCTAGAAAACAAGCAAAAGGAGACGAAGCCCCCCTTCCTAACGAATTCAAAGAGATGGCGGACTCCTTTTACGCCTATTACCCCATGATTGAGAACGTGGAAGCTTTCGGAGAATCCCCTTCCTTCTATGCCCCGATCGCCAGCGATGATCCCGCTTATCCTTATTGCCTAAAATTAAGCGATTCTTCTCTTTGCTACTTTGGGGAATCCCTCCTTGAGGGGGATTCGGAGAGCGTCTCCGGCTTGCTGAAGAAAGGGAAGGAATCTTACCCTTTCGAAATCACGACGGAAGAAGAGACGGAAGAAGGGGAAACGGAGATTGAGAAAACCGTAAAACTCTTTTATTCGGATTCCGACTTCCTTCTGATCGAGAAGGAGATGGAGATGGAACAAGGGGAAACGGAACTTGGTTATTCAATTTCGGAAATCGAAGGCGGCAGGCTCAAGAATCGGATCGAATTCGAACTCGAAGGGGAGGAAAGGTCGTTCTCCATCGAACTCGAAGATTTCTCAAAGAAGGAATTCGAATACAAATTCGGCAAGCCCGTGGACGGGATTTTGAAGATGGCTTTCGAAGGAGAAGATGGCTATGAACCGGTCTTTTTCTCGCCTTCGGAAAAGTCCTTCACCTTCCTTGGGGAAAATTACGATCCGCAACGGAAATAAGAAAATCCCTCAAGAAAAACGGTTCCCTCCCTGTATTAACTAACGAAGGAGGGTTAAACCCATGAAAAAGAAAATCATCTTGCCGTTATCCTTGTCCGTCGCCGTCCTCGCTTCCTGCGGGCTCAAATCGCCCCAGGGCGAACCCGGCGAGAGCAAAACCGAGAACGTTCAGTTCGTTCTCGCAAGCAAACTCGCCTCAGGGCTGCATTCGGCCCAAACGCGCCTGAAAGGGACTTTATCTGCCATAAAGAAATCCGCTGCAAGATCTTCATCTTCCGACCCCCTCGCGGAAGTCTTGCCCGTCCTAGAACAAGCCGATTTCCTTGTGAACAACGGAAAAGAATCGGTCACCTTTGATAAATCCGTCTCGGAGAGGGAAGGATATGAAGAAAAAGGCACGTTGTCCTACTTGGATCTGAACGGGGAAAGGAAAGAACTGGTCCTCTTTTACAACGTTTCCTCTGAGGAAGAATCGGACGTTGACGAATTCGAAAGCGAAGACCTCTTCCAAGGGCTCCTCGTCGATGGGGAGAAAGAGTTCCCGTTTTTAGCCAAAACGGAAAGCGAATTGGAAAGCCATGAAACGGAGGAAAGCCGCGAGCTATTTCTCCAAACGGGCCCTTCCTCTTGGGTAAAGTCCGAAGTCTCCTTTGAAGAGGAGGCCGAGGATGGGCTTAAGACTCGCAAAGAGAAATATTCCTACGAAGTAATCGAAAACAGCAGGACCGTGCAGGAATACTCTTATGAAATCGAAGCAGGCGACGGTTCTGTCACCGAAATCGAACTCACCTATTCCGGAGTCGAATACGAACTGAAGCCTTTTGAGAAAAACGGGGTATCCTATCTCAAACTGACCGTGGAGGAAGGAGAGCAAGAACAAGCTTATTTCTACGCGACGACGCAAACCCCATCCGGGGAAGTCGAATATGCCTTAATCGGCGAAAAGATCTAAGGCGTGTACGAAAAAACGGCCGTAACCCTATGGGGAAAGCCGTTTTTTTCTTTGCTTCAGGAGGCTTTCTCCGTATTTGCTTTTCTCCGCTTCCAAAGAAGATAGGCTACGTAGCCTATGCCAATCAAGAACATGACGATCGACCAGAATTGGCTGGGCGAGATCCCGGGGATGAAGTTCCCACGATGGTCCCCGCGGAAGAACTCGATCACGAAACGCCAGATCGAATAGGAAAAAAGATAGACTGGGAAACACCATTTCGCCCATTTCGACAGAGCCAAAGCCAATAATCCGATGGCGAGCAGCAAAAGGAAGATGGCTTCCAATAGATTCGTGGGGATGACTTTTCCCTCGACCCCCGGGAAAGAAACCCCGATCCAAGAAGTCGTCTGCCGTCCATAGCAGCAACCCGCCAAAAAGCAGCCGATCCTTCCGAATCCCTGCGCCGAGGCGATGCTTACCGGAGCTAGGATCAGGATGAAGGATTCCATGCAGGGGCCGAATTTCTTTCTGATGCAGAAGAAGTAGAAAAGAAGAAACGCGGGGACTCCGAATAATAGTCCCCCATAGAAGGTCATCGCCCAAGTCCAGGTATACGCCGACCCTTTTTCGATGAGGTCGTAGAGGTTTTGGGTAAGCAAAGCCCCCAGCAATCCGAAGGCGACCGCGATGGCCCCTCCGATTTCCACGAAGGATAGGAGCAACCGGTTCAGCTTCTTCTTGTGGCCTAGGAATTCCACGATTCCGAAGACCGAGGCAAGCCCTAGCAGCAGCATGAGGGAATAACTGTCAAAGATTCCGATTTTGGGTAACATGGGTTTATTCTAGGGGCTTGGATCCGCTTTTGTCCACAATCTGAACACCCAAACGCGAAATGCCGGTAGAATGGAAGGGATGGAGAAGAGACCCCGATTCAGCGACCTTTTGATTTCGATCCTCCTTTACCTGTTCGCGGTGAGCCTCCCCGCCTTAAGCGGATTGCCTGGCTTGGAGCAAACGAGGATCCGCTTCGTCTTTCGTTTGGCCTTTTTCCTTTTCCTCGCCTTGTTCGGCTTCCTTCGCTTCCCCAAACCCGGCAAATTCGCTTGGCGTTACCTCCCTTTCTTTCTTTTGCCGTTCACCAACCTTTTGGTGATCGCAATCCAAGGAGGGGCCTCTTTTTCCTTTTCTTATGACGACGGGATTCGCTTGGTTGATCTTTTCCTAACGGTCGCCATCGAGGAAACCCTTTTCCGCGTTTTGCCTTTCATAGGCTTGGCGGGAGAAAAGGAAAAGAGGACGTGGATCGTCCTCTCTTCGGTTTTGTTCTCGCTTTGCCACTTGGCCGGAGGCTCGTGGATGCAGGGCGTCTATTGCCTGGGCTTAGGCTTGGCTCTCGCCTCTTTGTCGGTTTATGGGGGAGGGGTCTATTATGCCTTCCTTTTGCATTTCGCCTTCAATCTATTCAACGGCGAGTTCGTTTCCTATTTAGGAGGGACGAACCTAGACGCGATCTATTTCGCCGTGAACGTATCCGCCGGAATCGCCTTTGCCGCCTATTACTTATTCTTGATCTTCCTTCGCTTTAAGCGGGGAGGAAGTTCTCAAAGATATACCCATCGCTAGAATCCTTGACCTGGTCGTACATGCTTTGGGACGTGAGGGTCCAAGAGAAGACCTTATGACCGTGGCTTCGGTAGGAAACGCATTTGGGGTTGGTCAATACGTCGTACCCGGCCGCGACGAAATCGGGTGGGTTTTGCAATCCGTCTTTTTCGCCTAGAACCGGATCGATGAGCTCTTTGTTGGTGCCGTTGGAGATGAATAGGCCCGCAGCGTATTCGCTGTCCAGGATCGGAAGAATCGCCTCCCAGCTGAAGGAGCAGAAGATGACGTTCTTCGGATCGACGCCGAGGCGCCTCGTCTCCGCCAGTACGGCATTGCCAAGCTTCGTGGGGTTCTCGTCGTCTAGGCCGAAGGTCTTCAATTCAACTAAGAGGGGCGTGCTGCTTTCTTTCACGCATTCGTAGGTCTCTTCCAAAGAAGGGAGCATCTCTCCGTCTTCGAGCAATACATTATTCCGGATATCCTCGAATTCGTTGGTCTCGATGTTGCCGTATCCGGTTAGCATCGAATCATGGGAGATGATGAGTTTGTCGTCGGAGGTGATGTGGACGTCGGTCTCGATCCCGAATCCCTTCTCGCAGGCGGCGCGGAAGGCGTTGAGGGAATTCTTTGGATTCGTCTCGTCGTGATAGCCGCGGTGGGCGATGGGCCCGTAGAAGCGGGGGTTCAGATCCTCCATCTTCACCTTGCTTGGGGCTTCGCTAGAAGAGAGGGGCCCTTCTGAAGAAATGGATTCCGTGGAAAAGGAATCTTCAAAGGAAGAAAAACTTTCCGAAGAAGAGGGCGCGCTGGGGGAACAGGCGCACAAGGAAAGCAGGGAAAGGAGGAATAGAGGGGTGTTTAGGGATTTCATGATTTCATTGTACCTTGCCTTGAAATTAGATTCTTGAAAATCTTAAAGAGAGAAAAGGCGGAGGAATCGAAAAAACGAAAAATCGACGAAAAAACTGGGAAAAAACGATAATTGCTCGCTCTTTTGCGAATTATGCAAAAAAAGAACTAACGCACCTTTGCCGTCGGAATGCATATACAATAAGTTCAAAGAGGTCTTTGTATGCAAAAAGCCAATCTAGATTCGATCTTTGCTTCCTTCCACAATGGGGTCGCCCACCGCGGCCTTCATGACGAGGTCCGCCCCGAGAATTCGAAAGCCGCCTTCGCCCACGCCATGGAGCTCGGTTTGCCTTTCGAGACCGACGTCCATTTGACCGCCGATCATCGCTTGGTCATCAACCACGACCACGAACTTGGCCGCGTCACGGGGAAAGACGGGGTCATCGAGAAATTGACCTTGCAAGAAATCAAGGACAACTACCGTCTCAAAGACGGCTCGCAGCTCATGGAGATGGGCGAATTGCTCTCCTTCTGGGACGAAAAGGTCCCCATGGTGCTCGAAATCAAAGAATATTTCGGCAATGGCGAAGACATCAAGGCGGCTTTGAAGCCTTTGCTCGATCCGATCAAAGACCTGAGCAAACTGGTTCTCATATCCTTCTCGGCGAACGCCCTTCGAATCTGGAAGGAGGAAAAGTGGAACCGTGGCCTTCTCATCGGAGGCGGGGAGATCGATCACCCGTCTTTGCCGAACGATTTCGAATTCCTCGACGTCGATTTCACCCTTTTGAGCGATCCGCGGCTTCTTGCTTACAAGAATCCGGGCCAGAAAGTCCTTTCCTGGACCATCCATGACGAAAACAGCCTTTCCATCGCAAGGGCCCATAGCGACGCGATGACCTTTGAGATCCTCCCCCCGGAACGCCTGCAAGGCAATTGAACGAACATGGATAAGACCTTCTTCCAAAAAGCGTTGCCCGTGTTTCCGCAGGGGTATGAACGCACCCTCAATGCCTCCTTTTATTTCGTCCTGGATCTCTCCCTCCGAAAAGGGATGGTCCTCCATCTATCCGGCGTCAGCGATTATCAGGTTTTCCTGAACGGAAGGCTCCTTCATTACGGCCCCGCCCGCAGCGCTTTCCAAAAGCACCAAGTCGACGTCATCCCCCTTGAGGGCGAAGGGCTTTGCCGCTTGGCGATCGAGCTTTCAAGCTATCAATGCCTCTCTTTCACCCGCGTCAAAGAAGACGGCTTCCTCTGCGCGGAGATCTTCGACGCGGAAGGGAATAGCCTATACACGACCTTCTCCTTCCGCTGCTATTTGAATTCCACGCGCCTAAGGAAAGTCATTCGCTTCAGCTACCAGAGGGAATTCAGCGAATCCTATCGGCTCGATGAGGAAACCTGGAAAAGCATCTTCCTCCCTGGAGGCAAAGTGGCTTTGAAAGAGGTTGAGGCCAAGCCCATCGTCACGTATGACGAATATTGGGAGAGGATAACCCATTACCCAACCCTAAAAGAGAAAGAGGCCCTTCTCATCGAAGGAGG
>SFUB01000055.1 GCA_004561785.1 bacterium
ACCTTCGTAAGATTCTCTATTCCTGGCAGGAAACCGTGGAATGGAACGCCAACTACTTAGAGAACCACGACCAGATTCGCTCTCTTCCTCGTTTCGGGGATCCGAAGAAGCATTTCTTCGAGTCCGGGTCTGCGCTTGCCTGCCTGAACTTTTGCCTAAGGGGTACTCCTTTCGTATATCAAGGAGAGGAAATTGGGATGCTTGATTTGCCCAAATCCGATCCCGCCTTGAGCCAAGACGTGACTGTTACCACCGTGAATAGGCTGATGAAGAAGATGCTCCTTCCTAAGTGGCTCCGCACGCATCTAATTTGGAGAGTCAACCGCGACAATTCCCGTTCCCCCATGCAATGGGACGATTCCGTTTCTTCCGGGTTCTCTTCTTCTCCCAAAACTTGGCTTCCCGTAAATCCCAATTACAACACGATCAACGTTATGAGGGAAGAAAAGGATCCGCATTCTCTCCTTTCTTATTACAAAAAGCTGATCAAGCTTCATAACGAGAGCGAGATTCTTTGTTTCGGAACCTTTCGCCCCTTTGAGACCAAAGGCGACCTTTTTGCATTCTCCCGCTGCTTAAAAGGAAAAACGGTCTTGGTCTTGGTGAATCTTGGAAAACGTAAAGTCTCCGTCCCGAAGGGCCTTAGAAAGATCAACGGGCACGTTCTTTTGGCTAATTACGCGGATTCCAAAGCTTCCAACGTCTCTTTACGCCCTTACGAATCTCTTATCATCGAACTCGTCTGATGGGAAAAGTTTTCGCGCGCGTGTAGAATAGCCTAGGTCAACGGAGGAGCCGCGTTATGGATCAGGAAAAACACCGCGAAGACTATTTGAATTGGGATGAGTTCTTTATGGGGGTTGCCATGATGGCCGCCAGACGATCAAAAGACCCCTCTTCCCAGGTTGGAGCTTGCTTGGTCGATGATGATCGAAAGGTCGTTTCCATCGGTTATAACGGGATGCCCCGCGGAATCGATGATGAAGCCATCCCTTGGGGTCATGGTCAAGGTCTCGACTCGAAATATCTTTACGTCTGCCACGCGGAGTTCAACGCAGTGCTGAACACCCGCGACGGAGCCGCTTTGAAAGGATGCACCCTCTATGTGACCCTTTTCCCCTGCAACGAATGCGCGAAAGCGCTTATCCAAGTTGGGGTGAAGAAGATCGTTTATCTGGATGATAAGTATCACGACCACTTGGAGGAAGTCGCATCAAGGCGCCTTCTGGATATGGCGGGCATCCCCTATGAACCGTATAAGGGCAGGAGGCTCGATATTCATGTTGAATAAGCACAGCCCCATCTACCGGGTTTTCGCGATTGTTCTAGCTTATGCCTTGCTTGGCACGGCGATTTTCGTGCCGATCGCTTCCTCCAAGCCCATCAATTACCTCTTGCTTTGGATCGCCCTCAGCGTTTTTCTCACCGCTTTAATCGCAACCATCGTGGCCACCGAAGTCATCATGGCCAAGCGTAGAAAGAAGAACAAAGATGAACGAGATTCTTGAAGCGAAGAACCTCGTCTATTGCTACGAGAAGGATCACCCCGTCCTGAAAGACGTCAGTTTTTCTATCCACGCAGGAGAATATGTTTGCCTGATTGGCCATAACGGTTCCGGAAAATCGACGTTAGCCAAGATCATAATGGGCCTTCTTCCTAATTTCGAAGGGGATTTGCGGCTTTTCTCTATGGCTCTTAGCCAAGACAATCTTTATAAAATCCGCGCGAAAGAAGGCATTGTTTTCCAAAATCCTGACAACCAATTTGTCGGTTCCACCGTGGAAGACGACATCGCTTTTGGACTAGAAAACAAGAACATTAAGCCTTCTCTTATGAAGGAGATGGTCGAGAAGGCCGCCGCGGAAGTTGGCATGAGCGCCTTTTTGACCCATGAACCGGAGAATCTTTCCGGGGGCCAAAAGCAAAGGGTGGCCATCGCCGGCGTCCTTGCCATGAAGCCAGACCTCATTATCTTCGACGAAGCCACGGCGATGCTCGATCCCAAAGGCAAAAAGGAAGTGAACGCGGTCATCCAAAAGCTTCGAGAGGAGAAGCCTGAAGTCGCCCTGCTTTCGATAACCCATGATGTGGAGGAAGCCTACGCTTCTGATCGCGTGCTTATTCTCTCAGATGGCGTGCTGGTTGCCGATGGCGATCCGAAGGTGCTTCTTGAGGATAAGGAGATTCTAAAAAAAGGAAAACTTCGGACCCCTTTCTTGGTCCAAATGAAAGAGGCTTTGGAAAAACATGGGGTTCCCGTTCCTTCGACTGTCGATGACCTTCAAAGCTTGGAGGATTATCTATGGTAGACTTCAAGGATGTCTTTTATGTTTACAACCCGAAGTCTCCTTTGGAATTCGAGGCTCTCCACGATGTTTCCCTTCACATTGAAAAAGGCGAGTTCGTGGCTCTTGTCGGCCGCACCGGCAGCGGGAAGTCGACCCTCGTTCAACATATAAACGCGCTTCTTAAGCCCACTTCCGGCTCCGTAGAAGTGAATGGTTACATCAATCAAGCCGGGTTGAAACACAAAGGTGCCGAAATCATGGATTTGAGGCGAAACGTCGGCCTTGTTTTCCAATTCCCAGAAAATCAGCTTTTTGAAGAGACAGTTGAAAAAGACGTCGCTTTTGCACCGAAAAACTTCGGATTCAATGAAAAGGAAGCCTTGGAAAAAGCCCATTTTGCCCTTAAGAAGGTGGGGCTTGGGGAAGACTTCTATAAACGCTCTCCCTTCGAGCTTTCCGGAGGTGAAAAGCGTCGTGTCGCCATCGCCGGCGTCTTGGCGTTCCTGCCGTCGGTCCTCATCGTCGATGAGCCCACCGCCGGGCTCGATCCGGAAGGGGCCAAAGAGATGATGGACCTTTTCAAAGAGGTTCACGAAGAGGGAACCACCGTGATTCTCGTCACCCATGACATGAATTTAGTTCTTTCCTATGCTTCAAAAGTCATCGTCATGGAGAATGGGCAAATCGCCGAAATCACCGACCCCCTTACCTTGTTTGGAGAAAATCTCGATGCTTATTCTCTGGAGGCGCCGCTGCTCTACCGCCTGCTTCTTGACCTGAACAAAAAAGGAGCCGGAATCGATTCTTCCAAAATCAAAACGGCGGATGATCTGGCTAAGGAAATCGCCCGGAAAAGGAAGGAGAGGGGCCTATGAAGAGTTTCACCTTAGGCAAGTACATCCCTTACGATTCCTGGCTTCATCGGCTGGATCCGAGACTTAAGATTCTTCTGACGATTCTTTTCATGGTTCTCGTTTTTCTCCCCTTGCCAACTTGGTCTATGACCTTTTTGATGAGCGGGATCTTGTTCGTGCTCGCCTTTGCGTTCCTAATGGCGACGAGGATGAGTCTAGGATCCTTTTTCTCCTCGCTTCGCTCCTTGTGGTTCATGGTCGCCTTTTTGCTGATCATCTACGTCCTTGTCCCCAACAATTCCGGCGCCACGCTTGGAGTGGCTTGGGATTGGAACGGCTGGGTCGTCTATTGGGACGCCTTCGCTCAAGCGGGAAAGATCCTTCTCCGCTTGCTTCTCATGCTTGAGCTCACGATGATCCTAACCGCTTCCACGAAGCCCCTTGATCTGACTTTTGCCTTGGAATGGTACATGACCCCTTTGAAGGTCATCCATTTCCCGGCCGCGGAGATCGCGATGATCATCTCGATCGCCCTTCGTTTCATCCCGACGTTGCTGGAAGATACGACGAGGGTCATGAAGGCCCAGGAAAGCCGCGGGGTCGATTTCTCCCACGGGGAGGTCTGGAAGAGAATCCGCAGCTTGACCTCTTTGATCGTTCCTTTGTTCGCGTCCTCTTTCATGCGAAGCGAAGAACTTGCCTATGCCATGGAGGCCAGGGGCTATGACCCGAAGGCCAAACGTTCCCGCTACCGCAAAACAAAGTGGCATTGGACCGATACCGTTTGCCTGATTGCCGGTTTGCTATTCGCCGCCGGATTCATTTATGTCGTTGCGGCCCGGATCGATTTCTTCGCCCTTATGGGAGTGTCCGCTCTATGAGATACCTTGGCTTTCTTTCTTATCGCGGAACGGGCTTCTACGGCTTTGAACGCCAGAAGGAAAAAAGATCGATTCAAGGGGTTGTTGAAGAGGTTTTGAGCCAAGTTTGCGGGGAAAACATCAAAATTCATGGAGCCGGAAGAACCGATTCCGGCGTCCATGCCCTTTCTCAGGGATTCAGCTTCGATACCTCGTCCCCCCTGCCGAAAGAAAAGATCGTATACGCCGCGAACCGCTTGCTCCCGGACGATATTTTGCTGAAGAGCCTGGAAAAGAAGGATCCGCCTTTCGATGGTCGGCATTCGGTTTCCGGAAAGGTTTATGAATACCGCTTTTCCTACGGCCAAAAAGACCCCTTTGAGGTTGGCTTGCTGACTCAGCTTCAACGTCCTGATTTCGATGTGGCGGCTTTCCGCGAATGCCTTTCTTGTTTTGTCGGGACTCATGATTTTTCGAATCTTACCAACAAGAAAGATGACAAAGACAACTTCATCCGGACGATCGACTCCATCAAAACGACTGTGGATGAGAAAGCCAAGAAAGGCGTTGTGCTCTTCTCTGGAGTCCATTTCATGACCTACCAGGTTCGTTTCATGATGGGTCTTGCCTTTCAATGCGCTTATCACCAGAAAAATCCCGAGGACATTCCCGCTTTGATGAATGAGAAGCCCAGGAGAATCTTGTCTTACAAGGCTCCTGCCGACGGGCTGTACCTTAAGGAGGTTACTTATGGATCGGGCGAAGATGATTGAGGCGAATTACCATTCCCACACTTTTCGTTGCGGGCATGCGGTCGGAACGGACGAGGAATATGTGCAATGCGCCATCCAAGCCGGTTTGAAGGTTTTGGGTTTCAGCGACCACGTCATCCTCCCCCATCACTCCCAACCCGGGATGCGCGGAGACTTCAGTCTGCTGAAGGGTTACATCCAATCGGTGAACGATTTGAAAAAGAAGTACGCGGGCAAGATCGACATCTATCTGGGCTTTGAATGCGAATGGTACTACGGAATCTATGAGCCGTATTACCGCGATTTGCTTTTGAACGAAGGATTCGACTATTTGATTCTGGGCCAGCATTGTTGCCTTCCGGATGGGGAGAACTTCGTTTTCTATTCTCACTTCGCCAACCGGCTGGAGGGGCTAAAAGCCTACACGAAAGACGTTTTGGCGGCGATGGACAGCGGCCTTTTCGCTTATATCGCCCACCCCGATCATTTCATGCTTTGGTATGGGGCGTGGGATGAAGAAGCGGAGAAAGCGAGCCGCCTCATTTGCAAGAAAGCGAAGGAAAAGAATATCCCCTTGGAGATCAACATGGGGCCTTCTCGCTGGGCGAAGAAGACCTCCGTCAAGGATCCTTCCATCCTTTGCTATCCCTACCCGAAATTCTTTGAGATCGCGAAGCAAACTGGGAACTCGGTTGTGATCGGCGTCGACGCCCATGCCCCAAGCGAATACCAAACCTCGGATTATGCGTGGGCGCTTAATTTCGCGGAAGCGCTTGGCTTGAAACCCTTAAAAAGGGTTGACTTCCCCAAGGTTTGTTAAGATTCCCCGTTTTTTTCGCTTATTTCGAGTGGTATATTTAACCCGCTCATCACAGGAGTCATTTATGGGAAGACATTTTGAAGTTCGCGCGGCGGCCATGGCCGCCACCGCCAAAGCGAAGTCCGCCGCTTATATGCGGGCCAGCAAAGAGATCTACGCGGCTGCGAAATCCGGCGACCCCAATCCGGAATCGAACCTTGCGCTTCGCTCCGCAATCGCCAAATACCGTCGCGATGTTCCTAAGGACGTCATCGAGCGCGCCATTGAGCGTGCCAAAGGCGGAGATGCCACCGCTTATATCGAAGGCCGCTATGAATTCATGGGCCCGGGCGGAAGCAACATCATCGTCGACACCCTCACCGATAACGTCAACCGCGCCCTCGTCACCGTCCGTACCATTGTCACCCGCAAAGGCGGAAAGATGGCTTCGGTCGCTTATAACTTCGAGCTCCTCGGCGTCTTGAATTTCAAAGGCAAGACCGAAGAGGAAGTCGAGGAGAATCTGATCCTTAGCGACGTCGATGTCCGCCAGGTCAGCGTTGAAGACGGGGAAGTCGAGGCTCTCGTTGCCCCGAACGATCTTGAGAAAGCTCAGAACGCCCTCAAAGAGATCGGCGTCACCGAATTCGATCGCGCGGAGACCACGATGTATCCGAACGAATGGGTCACCGTTCCCGAAGAGGATCTCACCAAGCTCAAAGCCATGATGGAAGAACTCAACGAATCCGAAGACGTTCAGAACGTCTACACCAACATCGAGAACCTTTGATTCGAAGCCAAATGAAAACTGGGCCGCAAGATAAACTGGACCCCGTAATTCGGACAGTCTAGAAAAAACACCCTACCAAAAAGATTGCCTCCGATTACACTTTCATCGGAGGTTTTCTTTATGGCCGGCATACGCTTCACGGACGAGCAGGTCTCGATGCTTCGATCCAACCCCTGGGTCAAATCAGCCACGCCCAAGTACGTATCCTTCACCAAAGAGTTCATGGAGGAGTTCATCGACCTGCATTCCAAGGGGCAGACGAGATACGAGATTTTCGAATCGCACGGGTTACCCGTTGACGTACTCGGGAAATCATCAATCGAGAGCTCAACCGGAAACTGGGTCAAGAAGGCGAATAAGTCCATTGGTCTTTCCGACGAGAAGGGAGGCAGGCCGAGGACGAAGGACCTGACCCAGGAGGAGATCATCGCCAGGCAGAAGGCCAAGATAGAGATGCTGCAGCAGGAGAACGATTTCCTCCGCCAAATACGGAGGCTGGAACGACGTCACCAGCCATCAAAATCCCCGTCGAAGAAAGGTTCGAGATAATCTACAGGACCAAGGAGAAACACGGAGGGAAGCTTAGGCTCAACGTCGCCTGGATGTGCAAGGAGCTCGGCGTCTCCAGATCCGGCTACTACGCCTACGAATCCAGGAAGGCCAAGGGGCTGGACGACCCGCGGGAGGCGAGGGACTACGCCGATTTCCTCGTCGTCAAGTCCGTCTACGAATTCAAGGGCAGGGCGAAGGGATCGAGGCAGATCGCGATGACGATGCCGAAGCTCTATGGGGTCTCGATGAACAGGAAGAAGATCCAGAGGCTGATGAGGAAGTACGGCCTGGAATGCCCGATAAGGAGGGCGAACCCGCTGAGGACGATCGCCAGGGCGCTGCAGACGAACTCCGTGTTCTCGAACAAGCTCAACCGCCAGTTCGCCGTCGGAAGGCCGGGGGAGCACCTGCTGACCGACGTAAGCTACCTCTACTACGGCCCCCATGGCGAGAAGAGGTGCTACTTGTCCGCGATCAAGGACGCCTCGACGAACGAGATCGTCGTGTGGACCCTTTCGGAGACGATCGGCCTCCCCTTCGTCATCGAGATGCTCCGGAAGCTGGATTCGGTGGATTGGCTCCCCGGCACGTTCCTTCTCCATTCCGACCAGGGATGCCACTACACGTCGTGGGAATACCGCAAATACCTTTCGGACCGGGCCATATGCCAATCGATGTCGAGGAGGGGCAACTGCTGGGACAACGCGCCCATGGAGAGCTTCTTCGGCCACGCCAAGGACGAGCTCCACCTAAGGAGGTGCTCGACGTTCGCCGATGTCGTCGCGGAAATCGAGGATTACATCGACTACTACAACAACTGGAGGCCGCAGGCTGGTCTTGGCAAGATGACGCCTTCGGAATTCAGGGATTACTTGTTGGCAAAGCCCATATGCCTTCCCGCCCCCCTCGCCGCGGCGAGAGAAAACGGGAACCCCTCGCTCGGGATTCCCGTTTCTCAATAGGCCGTTTTCTCAATGTGTCCTTGACATGGGGTCCACATTAAGACCCAGTTTTTTCATGCCATCTAGCAAATCATTCTTGATTTGGATAGTCGCCTTGATGATCGTCTTCGAAGGGCTTCAGATCCTTCACGCAATCGCCTGGGTAGATACGCTTCTCTTCGTTATCCAAATCGATGAGGACGTAACGGTCATTGCCCATCCCCATTTCCTTCATGTAGGAGAGTTGCCTCAATCCGTGGCGGGAAGTGATCCTTTCCACCAAGGCGTGACGCTCCTCTTCTTTCATGGAGAAGACGATGTCAACGCAGGCCTGATCGATGGCCAAGATATCCAAAGAAGCCAAGATGCCGACGTTCGGCGTCACGACCTTTTCGGCGCGCCTGCCCTCGCAATCACAGCTCACGGACATGTTCCTCATGACGTTGATGAAGGCGATGTTCTTCCCAAAGTGGGCGACCGTCGCGGCGCTGCTCTCGGTCATCCTTTCCATGAACTCCTCTTTTGAGATGCTCCATTTGCTATTCGTTTCCGGATTCTGGTGAATCATCCCTTTGCCGATTTTCCCATCCGCGCATCCGATGCCGATGTTCTTGTTCGACCCGCCGAACCCGCCCATCGTATGGCCTTTGAAATGAGTAAGGACCAACATGGAATCGTAATTTGACATATGGGAACCCATCGACATGGACGAGAACCATTTGCCGTTCGGCACCGGGAAATTCTCCGTGCCTTCTTCATCCATGATGTCCACGGGGGCGAAGTCCCAGCCATTGACCTCAATGGTCTTGCGGTGCTTCTCCGTGGTATCTCTGTCCCCCTCGTAGAAGGTGTTGGTCTCCACGATGGTGGGATGATCCATCTCCGAGGCGAACAGCTCTTTGACCCAGCTCCGTGGGACGATGTTCGGCCCGTATTGTTCTCCGGTATGGAGTTTGACTGCGATTTTTCCTTTCAAAGAGGAACGAATCTTCCGGTAGACCTTCTTTAGGCCTTCCGCGGATAGATCGCGGGTGAAATAAACGATCGATTCATTGCCTTCCCTTTGATCGTAAGGGACGTAGATTTCCCCGCCTTCTTTTGCTTTTTCCATAACGCAAACCTCCAAGGTCATTTTAATGTTCATCCTTCTTGGGATAAAGACGAATTCCGTCC
>SFUB01000056.1 GCA_004561785.1 bacterium
ATGCGAGTGTTGGGCAATTGGAGCAAGCGTTGCTCCATCATTGTTTCATCGACTTCGGAAGAGATATCTGCCACAGTCAGAACCCGGAATGCGATAGGTGCTTTTTGCGGGAATTTTGTCGCTATTTCTCCGTAAAAAATAAAGATTTAAGAACCGGCAAATAATCGTAACGCGGGTTGAATCCCTCCTTTATGGAGCGCCCCTTCTCGCGGATGAAAGACAACGGCATCGAGGACCTTGGCTTTTCGCGGTAAAAGGAAATGACTTCCGAAGCCGGGAGGAGATAGGTTTCGTTTAGGAGCTCAAAATGGATCAAGAAGAAGGCGATTCCTTTTTGGGCCAACACACTATCCAGATGCTCGATTTGCTGTGGGGGGATGTTGGAGAGGGGAAATGAGGTTTTCGATCGGCAACTCTTCGCCTCGAAATCGATGTAATGCCCCTCGCAAACGCCGTTATAGTCTGTGGTGGACTGAGTCTCAAAATAGGCCGCTGTGATTTTGGCGCCGGCGGAGTAGTCCACCTTGACCACGTTGATTGGGGTCGGCCGTTTCGTGATGAGACAAAGCCCTTTTTGCTTGTAATAGTCATTGGACTGATTGATGTCCGCCTCGAAAGACATTCCTCGATTTCCCGGAGCCACTTTCATTTTCAATGGTTTTTTGCGGGCTTTCTTTTCTTCGGCAGATTGAAATGGATGGATTCCTGCGGGATAATTCACGCCAGTTCCTCCTCAACCCAACGTTCGAATTCTTCGTGGGTTACGTCCTCGCCCTTCGTTAATTTTTGAGCGGCCTTCTTAATGGATGGGGATGATGTCCTGCCCAGGGACAAGGATTGCAAGTAGAAGGACTTGAGAATCTCCTTTTTGCTTAAGAAGGCTTCGTAGAGGCTCACCAGATCCCTTGCGTCGTTCAAAGCATCGTGGGAAGATCCGCTGAGAGTGACGTTGAAGGCTTCACACGCGTGAATCAGGGAAAGGTTATTGCCTTTGGGGTCTTTGACGTAGTTCGAGAGAAAGGCGGAGAAGTCTAGATTCCGATGGGCGAAGAACTTTACGTCTTCCTCTCTTGCTTCCGGGGCGCATTCCAAAGAGCGGTGCATCATGTACGCGTCTTGGTTACCGTAGGTTATGAACAAAGTGCGGGGCCAATCTGGGCCAACGTAATGGCGGAATAAGGATTGGGCCTCGTCGAAAGGAACCCCTTCTTTGGCCAGCTTCTCTTCGGTGATCCCCGTCATTTTGCTCACGAGACCTCCTATCGGGTGCTTGGGCTTGACGTAGCAGCGGAACGGCTGGCCTATTTTCTTAATTGACAGATCTTCTTTGATCCAAACTTTGTAGGCACCGATTTCGGTGACCTCGTGGCTGAATTGGGTCCCTTCCAGATCGACGAATACCAGAACGCGGAAGCCACGGAGGATTTTCTCTAGTTTTCTCACGGGGAAAGTATACCTTTTGAAGGAGCTTGTTTTGTAGACCTTTGTTGGCGAAATCGGTCCGACAACTCCGGGCCTTTGAATTGCAGTCTCCTGCGCGTTTGAATATAATTCAAAAGGTTGCTATGGAAGAGAAAACGATATCCTTGAATGCGGAGCAGATTCTTCGCAAGACCTTCACGCCGAACGTGAAGGGATACGATCCCGATGAGGTGGATTCCTTCTTGGATCGCGTGATTCGCGATTACCAATCCTTCGAATCCTATTACAAGGAAAGCAAGCAATATATCGTTGAGCTCGAACTTCAGCTTCGGAAATCCCGCGAGACCAACAACGGACTCACGGTGGAAAACGCGAAACTCACATCCCGTTTAGCGGGGGTCAAAGATCCTTCGGAGGTCACTTCGAGCAGCCTTCAATACGTCAACCGCATCGCCAAGCTTGAAAAAGAGATCTGGCGCTTGGGAGGGAACCCCGAGAACATCAAATAAAGAAAAATCATCCGGTCTGGACGACTGCTGCCGCAAGGTAGAGGAAAGTCCATGCTCGCACCGCCTGTGACGACGGTAGTGATTGCGCTGGGGGAATCAATAACCCCAGGCACGCGGGAGCGCGTGACGGCGGAGGAACTCCTCTAGCAGGAGGGAATCCCTAAGGTGCCACAGAGACGAGCTTGATGGCGACATCAAGATGAAACGAGGCAAACCCCACAAGCGAGAAACCCAAATTTGGTAGGGGAAGCGCCCAATCCGAACCGAAGGAGAGGGAGCCGGCGAATGCCGAGATAAATTGTCGTCCTAGACAAAACATGGCTTATAGGACCGGATACTCATTCTAGCTAAACCCATGAAAATCAATCTTCCCACGAAAATCACTATCACCCGAATCGTTCTGGTGGTTGCCCTTCTGGTTTTTTGGTTCGTCTACGCTATCGGAGGGAAATTCTTCGGTTGGGTCTCCCTAACCCTGGGCGGTACCTCCGTCACCCTCTTTGGATTGATTTCGGCCATCGTCTTCGTCGTGGCGAGCGCCACGGACGCTTTGGATGGTTATCTTGCTAGAAGCCGCCATGAAGTCACGGATTTAGGCAAATTCCTTGACCCGATTGCGGATAAGATGCTCGTGAATTCTTCTCTCATTTTCTTTGCTGTTCCTTGGGAATTTACTCCCTTTTCTTTGACCGTTCCGGTTTTTTGCGTGATTGTGATGGTACTTCGGGATCTGGTCGTAGACACGATGCGCTTCGTGGCCGCGAGCAAAGGAAAAGTGGTGGCAGCGAACATCTTCGGCAAACTCAAAACCGTCTTTCAAATGATCGCCCTCCCCGTTTTGATGCTTAATGGATGGCCCTTCTCTTTGTTCGATTCTTCTTGGAATCCCTATCTTCGCGTCGCCTCGATCCTGATTTACCTCGCCACGGCGATGTCGCTTATATCCGGCATAATCTATGTTATTCAAAATCGCAACGTTCTAAAGGAGGAACCCCATGATTGATGCACGCGAACTTCTTCAAAGGCTGGCTGACAGAAATCTGAAACTCGGCAGCGTGGAATCCCTCACCGCGGGCCTATTCGGCTCCACGGTCTGCGAAGTCCCGGGAGCCAGCATGGTCTATGTCGGCGGCTTGATCACCTACGATCCCAAATTGAAGGTTTCCTTAGCGAATGTGTCCGAAGAAAGCATCGAAAAGGAAGGCGTCGTCTCCGCGAAGGTCGCCGTCGAGATGGCCGAAGGCGGAAGAAAAGCCTTAGGCTGCGACGTTTGCGTCTCATGCACGGGAAACGCGGGACCGGACGTGCAAAAAGGTGGACAGCCTGTCGGCACCGTTTTCCTTGGGCTTGCCTATCAAGGCAACGTCTGGACGGTCCCTCTTCACCTGAGCGGAACACGCAATGAAATCCGCAAAGCCACCGTGGAAGCAATGATCGCCTTGGCTGCGAGTTTGTTCCCTTCCCCCGCGGAAGAAAAATAAGATTCGTTTATTCCCCCGATTCGCCTTTATGAATATGTGAGAGGACTTCTATCAATGACAAAACAAAATTCAGCAAACGCCGAAACCACCAAAGATCAGGCTTTGGAAGACGCCCTTCGCTCGATTGAAAAAGCCTATGGGAAAGGCTCGGTCATGCGCCTTGGCGACCATCCGAAAGTGGATGTGGACGTCATCCCGACCGGCTCCATCCTTTTGGACCAAGCCTTGGGCGTGGGCGGATATCCCAAAGGCAGGATCATCGAAATCTATGGCCCCGAGTCTTCCGGCAAAACCACCTTGGCCCTCGAGGCTGTTGCCCAAGCTCAGAAAAAAGGCGGCAGGGCCGCTTATATCGACGCCGAGCATTCTATCGACCCCGATTACGCAAAGAAATTGGGCGTCAACATCGACGACCTCATCCTTTCCCAGCCGGATTCAGGGGAACAAGCTTTGGAAATCTGCGAGATGCTCGCTCAGTCCAATGCCCTGGACATGATCGTCGTGGACTCCGTTGCCGCTTTGGTTCCCCAAGCCGAACTCGATGGCGTCATGTCCGACAACCAAGTTGGCCTTCAGGCCCGCTTGATGAGCAAAGGAATGAGGAAAATCGCCGGGGTTTTGGCTCGGACCGGATGCACCGTCATCTTCATCAACCAGCTCCGCGAAAAAGTCGGCGTCATCTACGGGAACCCCGAGACCACGACCGGTGGACGCGCTTTGAAGTTCTACGCCTCCATCCGCCTCGACATCCGCAGGGCAGAAGCGATCAAAGAAGGGTCGAACGTCATCGGCAACACCGTCAAAGTCAAAGTGGTCAAGAACAAGGTCGCCCCTCCGTTTAAGAGCTGCGTCATCGAGATGATCTTCGGCCAGGGAATCTCCAGGGAAGGCGAATTGCTGGACCTTGGGGACAAATACGGCTTCCTCAAGAAAACCGGATCCTGGTACGAATATAAAGGAAATAAGATTGGGAACGGCAGGGAGGCTTGCAAGGCATATCTCCGTGAACATCCCGAAATCGCTTCGGAGATCGACTCCGGGGTTCGCGAAGCCGTCCGTAAAGAGGCTGCCCCAGAAGAAGAAGCCGACGAAGACGGCGTTATTGCCTAATCGCCTTATTATCGGCACCGATTTATCGGAAGGGAGCCCACTCGGCTCCCTTTTCCTTTGGCCACCTGTTAGAATTAGAGACATGGAAAAGATCAACGTTTGCTACTTCCAATCCGGCGGTCCGACCTCCGTCATCAATACCTCTTTGTATGGGGCGTTAATGGCCGCGAAAAGACATGCCGATTCCATTGGCGAATTCTATGGGTCGATCGATGGGGTGGAAGGCCTGATCGAAGACCGTTTGTTGCCTTTCAGCACAGTTTCGAAGGAGACTGTCGATTTGCTTCCTCAGACCCCAGGAGTCTTCCTCGGCTCTTCCAGAAGAAAACTTCACGAAGATCAAGAAACCTGGAGCAAAATCAAAAAAACCGTGCAAAAACACAATATTTCTTTGATTTTGGTCAATGGCGGAAACGATTCGATGGACACTTGCAGCAAACTCGCTTCTCATTTGAACGTCAAAGTCGTGGGGATTCCGAAGACCATCGACAACGATTTGGCCTTGACGGATCATTGCCCCGGATTTGGCAGCGCCGCAAAACATGTCATCAACCAAGTGAAACTCATTTCAATTGATGCTCATAGCTATTCTAGCGGCAAGGTCGTCATCATTGAGGTCATGGGCCGAGAGGCCGGCTGGCTCGCCGCTTCCGCGGACTTGCTTCCTTATCCTTATCATCCCGACTTGATCTATCTTCCGGAAGGCGAGTTCTCCGAGGAAGAGTTCCTGGCCGAAGTGAAAGCCAATCATGAGAGGAAGGGTACCTGCGTCGTCGTGGTTTCGGAGGGCATCCCCATCCACCATGAGACCTTGGCCCTTTATGATTCCTTTGGGCACGCTTCCCCTGAGGGGGCCGCTTTGGAACTCGGAAAACTCGTGAATAAGAAGCTCGGTTTGGGGGTTAGAACCGTCATTTTGTCCACCCCGGTCCGCGCGAATCCATTCCTGATTTCGAAAACCGATTCCCAAGAAGCCTCCGCCTTGGGGCAAGCGGCCCTTGAAGCGGGGCTTGAAGGGCGCACCGGCATCATGATGGCCCTTGAGAGGGTTTCGTCCCATCCCTATCAATGCCGCATCAAAGAAGTTCCGGTCAGCGAAGTCGCGAACGAAAATCGCCTTTTCCCGAAGGCGTGGATCCTCTCGTCCCATTCCTTAAGCGCTGAATTCCACGACTATCTTGAACCGTTGGTCCAAGGCCACATCGACATCAAGATGGATGAGGATGGTTGCTTCTTGGCCTCGTCCCTTTATGATTGCCGAAAATGATTTTCGGCATTTAAAAGACACACGTCCCCATCCTTTTTCCAGATAAGGGAAAGCCTTTTCAATTGTCGCTATTTTTTATTGTTATGAATTGATAGAATAAGCCAGTACCTAAAGGTACTACACCCATCGTCTTGAGCTTGGGTTCGCTCCTCGGGGAAACCCGTCATCATAGTAAGCAAATCACATTTGTCAGTCTGGGTGCCTTTTTCATAGGAGTTTTAAATTATGGAACCGATTACGATCACCTTCTTGGTCCTTGCCATCGTCGGCTGGGCCGCGGCCATTGCTTTGGCTGTCTTTTTTCTCGTCAACAAAAGCAAGGAAAAAGCCGCGAGCCGCTCTGCGGATGAAATCCTCCGCGACGCGAAGATCAAGGCTGAGCACATGACGAAAAACGCCGAGATCGACGCCAAACAAATCGCCTTCGAAGCCAAGCAGAAAGCAGACAACGAGATCCGCCTCCGCAAAGGCGAACTTGCTTCGGAAGAGCAGAAACTCGATCTCCGTGAACAATCCATCGACGCCAGGGACGCCGCCCTCATCCAAAAGGAAAACGCTCTGGATGCCAAGAAAGAGCAACTCGAGCAATCCATCGAATCCAACAAGAAGAAGGGCGAAGAACTCGATGCTAAAATCAATGACATCCTCGTCGAACTCCAAAAAGTCGCCAGCATGTCTGTAAAGGAAGCCCACGACGAAATCATGGCCAGGGTCGAAAGCAAAATGGCCAGCGAGATTGCCACTTACATCAAGAACAAAGAAGACGAGGCCAAAGCCACGGTGGAAGCCAAGGCGACGAACCTCCTCTCCATGGCTGTTCAGAAATACGCCCAAGATGTTGCCACCGAAAGGACCGTCTCTGTTGTCTCTCTCCCCGGCGACGAAATGAAGGGCCGCATCATCGGCAGGGAAGGCCGAAACATCAAGGTCCTTGAGCAACAACTTGGCGTCGACCTTGTCATCGATGATACCCCGGAGGTCATTACGGTCTCTTGCTTCGACCCAATCCGCCGCGAAATCGCCCGCCGCTCTTTGGAATATTTAGTGAAGGACGGACGCATCCAGCCCGGCCGCATCGAAGACGTCGTTGCTAAATGCAAGCGCGAAGTCGCTGAATCCACCCAGAAATACGGCCAAGAAGCCTGCTACAAATTGGGCCTTAGCAACGTTAACCGTGAACTCATGTCCTACATCGGTCGCCTCCATTACAGGACCTCTTATGGGCAAAATGTCCTCCAGCATTCGATGGAAGTCGCCTATTTCGCCGGCATCATGGCTGGGGAACTCGGGCTTGATGTCAACTTGGCCCGCCGCGCTGGCTTGCTCCACGATATCGGCAAAGCCGTCGACTTCGAAGTGGAAGGCAAGCACACCGAGCTCGGCGCGCAACTCGCCAAGAAATACGGTGAAGGCGAAGTGGTCATCAATGCCATCGCGAGCCATCACGGCGACGTGGAAGCCCGTTTCGTGATTTCTTACCTCGTCGCGGCCGGGGATACCCTCTCCGCCGCCCGCCCCGGTGCTCGCTCTGAGACCGTCGAGACCTACATCAGGCGTATCGAACAACTCGAATCGATCGGGAAATCCTTCGATGGCGTGCAGCAGGCTTATGCCCTTCAAGCCGGCAGGGAAATCCGCGTCATGGTCATCCCCGACAAAATTTCCGATTCCGAAGCGGTGGTCATGGCTCAGCAGATGAAGGACAAGATCGAAAAAGAAATGACTTATCCTGGCGAAATCAAAGTCTCGGTGATCCGCGAATACCGCGCCATCGAAACCGCGAAGTAACATGAGGATACTCTTCTTCGGCGACATCGTCGGAAGCCTCGGCTTGGCCGGGGTTTCCGACCTTTTGCCTTTTTTAAGGAAAAAATATAAGCCCGATTTCGTAATCGCCAACGGTGAAAACGTCAGCCGCGGCAAAGGCCTTTCCTTCAAAGATTATCGAGCTTTGGTCGATCTTGGGGTGGACTGCATCACCTTAGGGAACCATTGGCATTCGAAAGACCAAATCGATCATTACATCTCCCGAGCAGATCGGCTTGTGAGGCCTGCTAATCTGATTGGGTACGATAAAGGATTCGGCAGTTTGGTCTTCGATACGCCAGAAGGACTGCTGCGCGTAACCAATCTTTTAGGCCAAGCGTTCATGACGGAAAACGTGAAACCGCCCTTTGAAGCCATGAATGAGATCCTTAACGAGGGAGAGTCCACGAAATTCAATTTCGTCGATTATCATGCAGAGTCGACTTCGGAGAAGCAGACTTTCGCCTATGGGTTTGATGGGGAGATAAGCGTTCTCGTCGGGACCCATACCCACGTCCAGACCAACGATGCCCGGGTCCTGCCTCTTGGAACGGGATTATTGACCGACGTCGGCATGTGCGGTGGCTTCGATACGATCATCGGAGCGGACCCCGAAATGGCAATCAACCGCTTTTTGCTTCTAGATCCGGAGGCGAGGCTATCCTTCCCGGAGGAAGGCAGGGTCCTAATCAACGCCGCCCTCATCGATTTGGATTCCATGGACGGCTTGTGCAAACACATCTGTCCTCTGTATTACGTAGACGGAAAGGAAAGAACCTATGGCCAGAACTGATTACCTATCCCTCCCGGACATGAAGAAAGCGCGTAGCCGCGTCAAGAAATCCGAGATTCTCCAAGCGAGCCGGGAAGTGCCCGCGTTGGTCGCTGAATACGGGGAAGGAAGGAAATACTTCATCAAGACATTCGGCTGCCAAGGCAACGTCAGGGACGAAGAGGTCCTGGGCGGCTTTTTGGAATTGGCCGGGATGACCAAAGCCGTGAAAGAAGAAGAGGCAGACGTCGTTTTGATTAATACCTGCGCCGTCAGGGAAAATGCGGAAGAAAAGGTTTACGGAGAAATCGGAAAGTTCAAGGCCAAGCATTACGCGGATCCCGAGCACTTCATCCTCGGCGTCTGCGGATGCATGATGCAACAAGAAGGCGTCGCCGAGAAGATCATGCATTCCTATCCTTATGTCAACCTCATCTTCGGCACCCACAACATCCCGGAAATCCTCAATCTCATTGACGCCCATTTGAAAAGAAAAAAAGACCTTGTCTCC
>SFUB01000057.1 GCA_004561785.1 bacterium
AAACGAGGCAACACCCCTCCTCCTAGAGGCAGTCCTTGGAACATTCCCGACTCAACGGTCGGGAGGGTGAATTCATAGAAGCCGTCCCGTTCATAGAGGAAAGGGCCTTTTTTATGGAAAGAAGATAGATCCGGAGCGGGATAGAAACTCGCCCATTTCTTCCCCAGGGCAAAGCTTGAGGAATAGGAAAAGCCGAGTTTAGGCAAGGCGTCATGCTCTTCATCGGTCAAGGCCCACCCAGGGGCGCGATATCCTTTCACGGATACCCCCAGTCTCTCCTCAACCTCTTTTTTGCCTTTCTCCGTGAGGGCAAGAAACCGCTCCAGCGAATAATTCGGCGCCAAGACATGCTCATAGCCGTGAAATCCGATCTCAAAGCCGGAGGCGATGGCTTTCCTAAGGAAGGGGAGGTCTCTCTCCAACCGGGTGGACAAAACGAAAAGCGTCCCCTTGACGCCAAGTTCCCCGCAGAGGGAGAAGAACCTCTCTTCCCCGTCGATCGCCGAGGGAACCGCCTTTTTTTGGGCATCGGTTTTGAGGCAAAGGGCGTCGGAAAGCTCTTCGACATCGAAACTGAGAAACGCGACCTTTGCCATAATGAGGCTATTTTCCAAGGGATGGCTTCAAAAGGGAAGCCCGTTTTCTTTTATTTCGGGAGAAAAGACCGAATCCCCTTTAAGGATGGGTAGGAGGGACAACCTCCAGAAAGAGAAAAGGAACATGAAGAAAACAAGCAGCAAGAAAAAACAAGCAATCCTATTGATTGCCTCGGGAGCCCTATTGCTTGGGGCCGGCGGCCTCGCCGCCTGCGCGATCCTGCAGAATAACCAGGGCGCTCAAGACGACGTCGGACAGGGCGATCAATCGATGGACGTCATCCGCAACGAGGGGATCGAGGTCAAATTCCTCTCCAGCAAAACCAATTCCGACGGCACCTACTCCAAGACCTTCACCTACGCGATTGCTCCGCAAAGCGCGCCGCAAGAGGTGAAACTCACGTTGGCCTGGGCAAACTCAAGCAAGACCGAATCGGTCGCCGACTATGTGACCGCCACCAGCGATTCAAGCGTCAAGACCATCACGGTCACCTGCAAAAAAGCATTCTCGACCGTGATCAATCTCAGCATCGAATCCACCGCCAGAGCGGGAGTCAAATCCACGGTAACTTTGAATTATGTGCAAAAGTGGCTTGGATGGCAGGACGCCGGGGAGGCTAAAGCCAAAAAGGAAGAGATCATCGGAGGCGGGAGCAACCCCACCAAAGTCGCCGATTATCTCGCCGCGATGGCAAGGCAAGAGAACGCCCGCTACACTCCAAACTTATCCACGGTCTACACCAAAGCCTACCCCGATGGGGCGAACGCCCATTACGAGGTCACCTACAAAGGATATGCCCCTTATGTTGGCGGATCTTCCGCTAGCGGCGGCACGATGGCTGCGATTTCCGACGCGATGGCGGAATTCCATGCCAATACCCGAGGCACCGTCTGGGTCTCCGACACCGCCTCGACGATGATTGCTCCCCTTGAGACCATCTACAGAAACCTCTCTTACGCGAGCCAGCGCGAGGTGAACGCGGGAGGCTACATGGGCTTAATCCGCACCTACTCGGTCAAAGCCACCCTCGGCTCTCAGGAAAAGACCTATGACGTGAGCTGGATTTTGAAGGCGGAAGTCAGGCAGTTCTCCACCTACGTCGAAGATATCTCCTCCATCACGGTCGAGGTCCCGAACATCGACTTCTGATCGGAACGAAAAGGGGGCCTGGGTCATCTAGGCCCCCGAAAGGAATCCCATGAACAAAAAGCCCCTTGTCCTTTTATTGCCATTTCTTTGCTTCTCCTGCGCGGAGTCCAAGCAAAGCGAGGAGAGCGCCGAACAAGCCAAGGCCCAGGCGATTCAATTGCGCCTAGCCTCTCAAAGCGAGGGCAACGTACGCACCTTGTCCTACCAAATCTATCCGGTGACCAGCTCTCAAAAGGTTGACCTTCAGCTTCTTTTCGCCGACGGAAGCGACGTCTCCAGTTGCCTTACCGCCGTCGCGGAGGAATCCACCCGGACCGTGACTTTGACTTGCCAGAAAGCCTTCTCCAAGGAAGCTAAGCTGACTTTGTATTCGAGCCTTGACCATCGAGTCCAGGCCACAGCCTCCATCAATTACACCAAAAAGCTGCTGGGCATCTCTTCTTCTGCTTCCTCTTGGCGCACCGAGCTCACGAACGGCTCCTCCTTCCCAGAAAGCGAGCCCGAGAAGAAAGCCAAGGAGTTCTACTCGCCGGAGTTCTCCGAATACAGCAAAGTCTCCAACCCTTCCGAAGAGGTCGTCATGAAGGTGGAGAAGGACATCATCGCCCCCTTCAAAAACGGAAAATACAGCAAATACGGAAACATCGATCAAAGCAGCACGACTCTCCGGGATTGCCCCGTCGGGGCCCCTTTGCTCTCCTACTTCAGCAATCTCTACAAAAGCTTCAGCAAGGAGGAGAAAAAAGCCGTCAACGCCTTCGGACGCTGGGGCCTATACCGTTATTATAAAGTCACCATGTCCTATAACGGGGCGAGTTACGAAAAGGCGATGCTCCACGTGATCAGTTTCAGCGTGAACGCCCTTCCCGGCTACGATCCCACCGTTTAAAAAGAAACGGCCCTCTCAAGGTTAAAGCGGTTGTAACGGGGGTTCGAGAAGGTGTACTCCGTGGAATTGAGGCTCACTCCGTTTCGGATGGCGTCGGCCAGGATCTCGCGATATAGACGAGGCGTATCCCCGTCTTTTAAAGTGCCTAGCACCGATCCGCTCGGGAAATAATCGTAGACGCGTTGGAGGTTTTGATGCAGAGCGACGTAATCGATGACGGCGATTTTATAGGTGCCATTCGTAGAGAAGGCCGCTTCGCGGTTTCTGGCGACATAGTTATGACGGGCCTCGTTGATGATGTCGCTTCCCGAGGCTTCGAGGATATAGATTTCATTGTCGAAGGGGAAGGACTCAAAGAGGGCGCTATAGGTCAAAGTGCCGCTATCAAGGCCTTTTCTAGCGACGTTGACCATGGCCAAATCGACTTCGAAACCGCGATCAAGCGCTTCGTGGAGAACCGCTCCAGCCATGAGGTTCGGCGCTTCTAATTTGTTTCCGAAAGAACCCTTCACGGTTCCTAGGACTTCTTTCCCGATGGGGTCGGTGGCTTCGGCGTAGGAACTCACAAGCTCATGGATTTCCGAATCGATCTCGGATTCTTTCATCATATCGGGATAGATGGTCTCTAATTTCGCTTTGACGTCGCCGTTTGGCTCCACGGTGAGATAGACGTGGCTCAGGTCCTCGCCCTTGTCGTTATTCTGGGTGAACAAGACGCCGTTTTCGAAGGTGTTCTCATGGGTATGGGTATGTGCGCACAGGACGAGGTCGACGTATCTTTTGTTGCTCACCGAGGAGACCGAGGTGATGTTTTGCCCGAGCAAGCCCGATTGGGGACCATGGTGGCTTACGATGACGACGTCGCATTTTTCTTCCGTCCGGAGTTTGTCCGAGAGGGAGCAAATGATCGGGACGGGATCTTTGAAGGTCAAATCCGCGACATTCTGGGAAGAGACTGAGGTGATCTGGGCACTGCCGATGGTGCCGATGATGCCGACCTTGAGGCCGTTGTCGGCGATCGTAACCGCGTATTCGCCGCCGAGGTCGCTTTGCTGGATCTTTCCAGGGGCCGTTCCGCTGAAATCGTAGAGATTCGCCGAGAGGAAGGGGGTTTGGTAGCCGTCTTTCCCTTTTCTGCTTTTGTTGTCGCGAATCGCCTGTTTCCCCCAGTCGAACTCATGGTTTCCCAAAGAGAAGGCGTCGAAATGGGCCGCATTCATGACGTCGGTGAGGAGATGGCCGCGATTGTAATTGCTTTCCAAAGAGCCTTGGAACATGTCGCCGGAGGAGATGAGCAAAGCCCCCTCCTTCTCTTTCCTTTGCTTCAGATAGCTGCCCAAGATCTCGATTCCGGGGTACCCATCCTCTTCCTTGACTTGGCCATGGAAATCATTGATCGCGTAGACATCCAAGGCGCGGCTCTCCATGACCGAGGATGAGAGCTCTTCGGAAACGCCGCTTTCAGAGGAAGCGATTTCTAATGACGATGAGGCCTCATCCAAACTAGAAGAGGATTCATCGGCGATGCTTCCGGAAGCCGAAGAAGATTCTTCAAAAGAATCCGTAGTACTTTGACCAGAAAGCAAAGAGCATCCCGCAAGAAGGGGAAGCAAGAAAAGGAAAGGAAGTTTTCTCATGAAGCGATTCTATAGGAAAAAGAGGGAAGGGGCTAGGAAAACTACCTTCCGACGATCGTCGATTTGCCCGTTTTCTTGCCTTCGTAAAGCAAGACGTCGCAGGAAGAGACGCAAGCGAGGAAGCTTTCGTCATCCTGGAAGGTGACTTCCTGGAATCCGGCGGTGAAGGATATCTTCTCCTTGCCGCCGAAAAATCCGCCTAAGGACGCTTCGAAGACGCCGACCCTCCGCTCGAAGGAGACCCGGTCCTCGGCCTTGATCACCAAGAACTCATCTCCGCCGAAACGGTACACCTCTTCGGCCCCAAAGGAATCCCGGAGGGCAGAGGCGAAGGAGGCGAGTAGCTCATCGCCCTTCTCGTGCCCATAGGTATCGTTCCAATGCTTAAAGTCATCGATATCGAGGACCATTATGAAAACCGGGGACCCGTAGTAACGATTTTTGTCGAGATTCAAGGCGAAGCGGTTCCTCGTTTTGGTCAAAGGATCGATCGTGGCGAGTTTGAGCATCCGCAGGAAGAGGAGGTACATGACGATCTCGAGGAATAAAGAGATGAGGATCGTCACAGTTTGCGTGGTCCAATAGAGCGAAGTGAGATCGGATTTAACGAAAGAAGCGTATTCGCTCCCCAGGCAAGGGAAGAAAACGATCATCAGGGTCAGGGCGGAAAAGCTCGTCGCCAAGAGGACCAGGGTTTTGATCGGACCGAGGCGGAAGGAGGCGAAGATATAAAGCAGGGTGATCGAATAGGTGAGACTCATCGACCCAAGCTGGTAGTCTTGCCACGAGAAGAGGACGGACAGGAAGCAGGAAAGGGAAAGATAGATCCCAAGCAGGACGGAGAAGAAACGGTGGCTTGCTCGGATTTCCCCCGTACGAACAAGAAGGGCGTAGACCAAGGCGAATAAGGAAACCCCAAGATAGAGGCCGAAGCCGATGTAACGGGGGAGGATGTATCCGGGAACCTGATAGAGGTCCATCCCGGCGGGGGCTACGGACAATCGGGTCCCCAGGAAAGACAAAACCGCGAAAAGGAGAAGGAAGAACGGGGCTCCAAAGCAAAGGAAGCCGCAATTGTAGGATTCGATGCATTCTCTTTCAGCCAAGGAAGGGGCACCCCGCCAGGAAAAGGGTTTCAATAGTTTTTGCTTTTTCGGAGCTTTCTTCTTCGGCTTCTTTAGCAAAGAGGACAGGCGAGGGGAAAGCAGATGGGCCAATTCTTTTAAAACAATGAGGGCGTCTTCTTTCTTTTCCTTGGGGCAACCTACCAAAGCGAAATAGCCAACCCTGCCGCTCCCTTCGGCGAAAGGCAGAAGCAGGATTGCTCCCTTGAAGCCCCGGATCCCCATAGGGCTCATTTTGGAATCCCAATAGCCTTTCTCGGCAAAATCGCTTTGGCAGGCGGAGAGAAACTCGCCACTCAGGCGCCGAGGCAAAGAAGAAGATTTCGCGGAAGAGAAAAGGAGGCAGCCATCCCCGGAGGGGAGATATAGCCCGGCATTAGAGCAATCAAGCCCTTTGCAGACCTTTTCGAAGACTTCCTTGAGGCAAGAGAGGCCGTTTTCTTTCGCAAGAAGCGAGGAGATCCGATAAAGAAGATCATTCCCGCCAAGGATGTCTCTGGCCTTGAGCTCAGAGAATTCTTCTGGAGACAAGCCGAACAAGCGGCAGGAGAACACGTCTTTCTTCTCTTGGTCCGGGAAGCAAACGTAGGCCACCTCCTCCTCGATTGAATTCAAATAAGTGGCCCCGTGGATGGGTTTGTTCTGGGCTAGGCACTGCTCGGCGGAAGAAAGCCAGACGCGGTTGAAATCAGGGGCGACCTCCGAAAGGGCCCTAGACGTCATCCTCTTCCGGGTCTCCTCGGAGAGGAACGGGCTGCTGGAGAAGCAATTCAAGAAAAAGATATCCACGGGTTTGCCCGAATCGTCGCGGAGCAATTTGGCTTCGAAGGCGGTTGGGAAGGAGGCGTCTTCCGCGGAGGACTCGGCGCAGGGCTCAAGATCCACAAAGATCGCATAGGAGGGATTGAGGTCTGTTTTGCGGGCGATTTCCGTCACCGTCGCCTGGAAAAAAGGCATGTTCTCCTCGGCGAAGCTCGTGGATTCGGGCTTGCCGGAGGCGATGCAGCGTTCAACGGTTGCGATGAAGGAAGACGGGGCGGGCTTCAAGAAGGGAAGCTTGGTCTTGGAGAAGCTGGAAAGGTTGATGGCTTGGGTTTTCTCAAGATATGCGCGGTAATCCGAGGTCGCCCGGAGGAGATGGAAATTTCCGTTCTGATATTCCAAAATGCCGGCGATCTTGCCTTGGATTTTCCTTTCTAGGCACGCGGGATGAAACAGGCTATATTCCCCCACCGTTTGATAATAGGGGGCCTCTTCTTTGCTCTCGCGGAGGAATTTGCCCTTCGCCATCAAGATTTGGCCTAGAGACGAAGGTTTTTGGAAATAGAACCCTTGGAGGCGGTCGCAGCCATGGTTTTGCAGGAAGATCATTTGCTCGCGGGTTTCGACGCCTTCGCAGAGGGTGTCGATGCGGAGGTTCTGAGCCATTTCCAGAAGCGAAGCCATTAGAGGCGCGCTTTTGGGGTTGGTGGAGAACGACTTCATGAACTTCATGTCGAATTTGACGAGGTCGAAGTCGAAATCGGTGAGGACGTTGAGCGAGGAATAGCCGGACCCGAAATCGTCCATCCAAACTTTGAATCCGGCTTCGTGGAAGCGGGAGATCTGCTTGGAGATGAATGTCGGCGCGGTCCCGGCGACGGCTTCCGTGATTTCCACGGCGATCAAAGAGGGGGGATAGCCGGCTTCGGAGAGGGTTTTTCTGATCTCCTCCACCATGTCGATCTTCTCGAAATCGAAACGGGACAGATTGATGGATACGGGGACCAAGGGGACCCCGGCTTGCTGCTTGGTTTTGAAGTCGCGCACGATGAGCTCGACGATCCGGAGGTCCACTTTGTAAAGCAGATGGGCTTCCTCTAGATATGGGATGAAGTCCTTGGGCTCGATGACTCCGAGGGCGGGGTCTTCCCATCTCGCCAAGGCCTCCTCTGCGCAAAGGAAGCCGGTCACCGAACGGAAGATCGGCTGGTAATAGGCTTTGATCCAACCTTTCTCGAGGGCTTCATCGACATGGGATAAGACATAGTCCCTCATGCTGATGGCCCGTTCCATCTCCAAGGTGAAGTAGGTGAAGTGGGAGGAATAGGTGGAACGGTCGTAATCGCAGGCGAACTTCGCCTTGTCGCAATAGGACACCATGGAGGCGTTTTGCCCCTCTCGGATACGGTAGATGCCGACGCGGATGGGCAAAGAATCGCCCCCGTTGAGGGATTTCGCCTCCTCGAAGACTCGGAAAAGGATCGCCTCCACATCCTTCAGGGGAGTGAAGGCGTAGAAATGGTCAGCGCTGAAGCGGGCGACGCAAAGGGGAGTGAAATAATGATTGAGGATCTTGGCGAAACCGCGGATGAGATCATCCCCCTTCTTGTTCCCGAATTTCAGGTTGTAGGACTTCATGCCCATGAAATCGAAGGCGAGCATGGCGCAGACGCCTTCCCGGGATAAGGCGGATTCGACCCCGACTTTGCCGAGTTCATAGAAGAACGACATGGTAGGGAAGCCGGTCATGGGGTCGAAGAGCTCCTGTTTCACGTCCAAGACCTTGTTTCTCATCCTAAGCGGGGCCTTGAGGGTGTCCGCGTGAGTGAGGATAAAAGGCGAAAGATCCGCGAAGAGGAAATAGGCGTATAAACGGTCCTCGAAATAGAATCGCTTCCCGATGGCGCGGACTTCGTGACAGGTCGTGTGACTGCCAAAACGCATGCGGACGGCCTCGTCGAAGGGCGACTTTCCGGCCAAGAAGTTGTCCATGGCGCGCATCAACGCCGGCTTATCCTCGGGGAGCGAAAGGAAATAGGGATCCTCATCGAATATCTTCCTGGCCTCCTTCTCATCCAAGTTCAGGGCATCGAGCAGCCCCGTGGTCAGGGCGACGGTCTTGAATTTCCGCATTTGAACCTGAAATAAGGCGATGGGCAGCGGAGACAAGGCCATCGTTTCGACGATTTTCTCGAGGTAGGAGTGTTTATCCATAGGGAATCTTCTGTTCGCTATTCTACCTTCGCGCAGGCGCAAAGCCTAGAAAAAAGGAGGCAGGCCATCAAAATCCGAACCAGAAAGGGCGCCTCTTTTATCCTGAGGGACCCCTTCAAGGGGACGATTAAGGTTTTAAGAACTTCCAAATGGGTTCAACAAGAAGACGTTGAGTTAAGCCAAACCCTAAAGTTAGAATAGGGTTTATGGAAAAGAATCTGATCCCAATCGGCAAAATGGCCGCAATCAACC
>SFUB01000058.1 GCA_004561785.1 bacterium
GGCCATCGGGTACACTTCGACGCTCCTCCGTTCATGTGCCTTACATATACCGCACAGCATAAAGAAAACCCGTGTGGTGCGCAAAGCCACACGGGCGAATACAAGATTTAATCAATTCAATGGTGTCACAACGTCGGAATCGACAACGCTACCCATTAAAGTGGATGAACTTATAATTACTTTGTTTGTCTCTAGATCCGCACAGCCGTATCGAACGATATACATATTATTACTAATACTGCTGAATTCTACATATTGATACGCCTTCCCACCTTGAATTTTAAAACCAAAACAAGGGATTGTTAAATTAGTATACTTTTCATGTATATCGAAGTCCTTGTAACTTTCGGGATTGTCGTCAACTATATATGTATAGCATTTATCGGTATCAGTATTTTTAATAGTTATATAGTGAGCATACAACTTCGTTCTTGGGATCGCGTTTCCGTCAATGGATGTTACGATTCCATTTTCGGCTTTTATTTCAGGCATTTTCCTCATAATATTTCTCCTTACTCCATATATACATTATCCTCGAACGTTGCGTTCGGCGCGATGTTTTGGATAATGATATCTCCGATTTTTCCTTCGGCATTCGTAAAGCGGAATTTTGCGCTTGAGATTTTCCTTCCATAAGTGTCGAGCGCGCAAGCGTCCACTAATACGCCGTCTACCCTCAACTTGCCAACCGCGAGCATCAATCGGTCTCCGAGTTTGGCGAATAGATCTTGATAGGTCTTTATCGGTTCATTCGATGTGGATTTCCCATATACGTAAATATTGCAATCCGCATCGTAGATTCCCAAGAGGTGCACGAACATCGGTATTTTTTTGATTTTGGCGAATAGCGCATCTGATATCATTCTTCGCATTTTATTCTCCTAGTGTTGCTTCCCTTTCACCGGGGGAAGCATAGGGACCGGAGAAGGCTTAGATCGCCTTCCAAGCGTGCATCATGCAATTCGGAGAGAAGTACGCGATCTCATCATCGTGGAGGATGTAGTTCATGAAGTCGCCATCCCCGTTCGGGCTTTCCCGAACGGCTCTGTAGGCATTGTGCAGTTTCATTGCGCGTTCATCGATGAGAAGGGCGAAGCAATCGGAGTCCCCGAAATCCTTGACGCGATGGACCTCCGCGGGGAAAGCGAGTTCCTCCGCGTGGAACGCTCCGGCGATAGTGTCGACTTCCACAGAAGGCATGACGCCGTCTTTGATGAGGAGGATGTATTTCGGGGCTTTGCCCGCGATGTTGCCGTTGTAGGAATATCCCTGAGCCGGCTTCGAGAATTTCTCCGCGTAGGTCTTGACGGACTTGATGAAGGCTTCGCCGGTTTCGGTATTGGCGGGGACGGCGATGGAGGTCACCAAGTCGAGGGCCACGGCCTTCCCGGCGGTCACCGCAGCTGCGAGGTTGTTGTAGGTGTTTTGAGAGGTGGTCATATCCTCAAGGATGACTCCGCCCTGCACGCGATCACCGGCCTTATAGGCCTTGCCCTTCGCGAAGGCGGTGTCGGTCGCCACGGATTCGAGTTTGGCGCAAACGGTCCCGATGAGGTGGCGTTTGCAGTCGTTGAGGTAAAGGGTCAAAGAATCGTAAAGGCGCTTGGTGATGGACATGATGAGGCGGTCGTAGGATGCGCGATCCGAGAACGCCTTTTGGATGGTGCCCATATCAACGGTCGTTTTGAATTTCTTCCTTCCGAGACGCTCGGAGTAAGTAGCCTTTTGATAGTTCGGGCGAGCGGGTGCGCGGTCATTCGCGCCGGTCTCGTCATAATCTTCCGGCGAGACGAAGTTGATGAACCACTCTTCGATGGTGTTTCCGACTTCGACTTTGAAGCCGTCCATGAATCCGAGTCCTTCTTCATAGTCGCCATCGAGGAAGACTTCGGCGAAGATTTTGTTGACCAATCCGGTCAGGGATTCCTTGGAAGCGGAAAAGACGGGGTTCGCGATCTTGTCTTGGTCGAGGTATGCTTTGACGATCGCGTTCAGTTGCGGTAGACTTACCAATTTCATTTTTGTTTCTCCTTGGATAAGATTTCGTCCACGATTTCGCCTAGGGTTTTAGGCTCCGGCGCGGGATCCGGGTCGATGGGGTCGGGGTTTTTCCCGTCCCCTTTGGTTGGGGTATTGAGGAATAGGTCTCTCATCCTCTTCGATTGAGCCTCAAGAAGATCGCTTTTCGATTTGTCGTCCGCTTCGAGGGTCTCGACTCCTTTGATGAGGTTCGCTAGATTCTCGATTCCGGCCGGGTCCTGAGTCTTTTCCAAGATCGCTTTTAGACCTGTCTTCAATTCTTCGTAATTCATTTCTTTTTGTCTCCTGTGATGTCATCGATGTCGGATTTGAAGTCATCGATGGCCCCTTTGACGGACTCCTCGATGTCCTTCTTCTCATCTTCATCGATGTGGCCATCCTTTTTGGCCTCTTTAATCTTATCATAAACTCGCCATCCGTTAAGAAACAGCGTGCACAGCGCTCCGAGGATCCCCAAGACGATGAACACGATCTGGAGGATGTGTTCGGTCGCCATGGCCCCCGAAACGCCGGTCACCACGGATGACAGCAGAGCGAGAGCCGATTTTGCGGAATCGTCCATATTCATTTCCTCCTGTTGAGCCCGAAATACCCGATGAATTCCTTCGCCCAATCGAAGAGCAGGTTTCGATATTGCTCCTGGACTTCGGCGATCCTCGCCATCATGGTTCCGCGCGGATCCACGGATTCGCCCTTGCCGAAGGTGGTGAGATGGGTGAGGTCTTCGCTCTCGCCGTTGAGGTTCTTCGACTGCGGGGCGTCGTTGAACCAGTTCCGGGAGGTGACCTTCACCGCCCCGAACATTTCCTGCTGATTGGCTCTTAAATAGGTGAGCAGGAGTTGGTAGCGGGGCAAGGTGGCTTCGTACCAACCGAGCATCTCCTTTTTGGCGATGTCGATTTCCTCGGACTCCGAACCCTCATCGCAATAGGTCCAGCAAGCGTCCGGGCGCACTAGCTTGCGGATGACGGAGGCGAGTTCGGCTCCCCATCCATCGCTTCCGAAGGCATCGAGGCCGGACTCAACGTCTCGGAATTCAATCAATGTCGTTTCTTCCGGATTCATCATCGTTCTTCTCCTCCTGATTGGGCTCTTCTTCGTATAGGCTTCGGGTCGTGGTCTTCGCTTCCACGGAATGGCTTGTCCCGAAGGCTTCATCCACGAGCCGGACCCACTCCTTCACGTTGTCGAGGATCGCGTCCCTGTTGATGTTTATCTCATCGTTGTTGGCGTTGATTTCGTCCCCCTGCATCCTCTCGGGCTTCTCCTTCAGGTTGTCGATGCCCAAGAAGGTCAGGACCTCTTTTTCGATGCGCTCTTTTTGCTCCTCCAGTTTATCCAGAAGGTAAGGGGCTCCGGTCGTCATCGCGTCCACAGAGCCGACTTCATCGACTCCGATCGCGACCATGCTGGAGCCGAACGTGACGCGCTGGATGAGGTTCCGCAGCTTCGCTTCGTTTTGATTCGTGCACTTGAAGACGAACGGGATCTTTTGGAGATCGATGTTCATCCGGATGGCCATCTCCAATTCCACGAGGTCATCGACCCAATCGGCCAAAGAGTCTCTTATCGGCCTCAGGGTATGCTGTGCCCACCCAAGCACGATTTCGGGTTCCTCGACCCCACGAGCCACGTTGATGCGGAGGGCCGAAGTCGAAAGGGCCCTGGTCGGGATGTAAGGAGCCGTTCGGGAAGGCACAGGGACCGCCGTCACCGGCGTTCCGTAAAGGTTGAAATCTTGGGGCGCGTAAGGCACGTAGGCAAGCAACTCATCGCTGATCCTCAGGGCCCCGATGGTGCCCCGCGTCCAAAGGGAGCGGATGATCGCCTCGCGCTCCTCGCGGGCGAACCCTTCCCATTTCCACGAGGACGCGAAGAGGTTGAAATACCTCTCATAGAGCCGTCTCTTGATGTCGGCCCTCTCTCGCGCGATCGCGCGGAGATCCTCATCGTCTTTGATTTTCTTCATCGTCAAACCTCCAAATTGTTTTTAGCCTGGTCAAAATCCCACTCGTTTTGGTACTTGTGAAGGATGGTGACCCCGGCCATGAGCCGGGAAGCCAAATCGTCCAAGAACTCCTTTTGGGCGTTCGTGAGCGCCTCCGCGTTCCATGAGGGCGTTCCCTCGAAATAGTCGAAGGAAGTCCTCACGTGCATATTCGGGACCCCGTAGACCCCGCGCGCGTATCCTCTATAGAAGAAGAGATTCTCGAGCAGGTTCTCGAAGTCGTCCCTCGGGCCCCAATATTCCCACTTTAGGGCCCCTTCGCCATAGGACTTGAATAGGCTTAGGTCGTTGATGGATTGAACCGAATACGATTGCTTTTTGAGGGCGTTTTCCTTTTGCTCCTGACCGACCGCATTGGACCAAATGGAAGTCGCGGTACCCCCGACCGCGGAGGCGATGCCGGTCGCCCCTCCCACGACCATCCCAACGCCTGCGGGGATCCCGGCCCCGCTCGCGATGAGGCTCGCGCCCCCGGCGATCGATAGGGCGGAGGCGAGGATGGATCCAAGCCCCGAGAAGATGGAGGTCGCGTTGCCGACCGTCAACTTCTTTTTGTCATAGTTGTAGCCGTTCCTCAAATAGTCGAACCACGCGGACGAATAGAGTGGCATTTCATTATTCCGGTCGCTCGCGATCAGGAACGGATAATCCTCTTTGATGTTCCGCCACGACCCCGAAGAGGGTTTGGCCTTGAATATCAAGGAAGAGGAAATCGAGGAGGACGGGACGAAATCGATCGTGACCTCGTAATTGCCTTCGGGGAGATTCTCGCCCCCGAACGAAGTCGAATAGGAGTCGTATACCAATTTATAATAGGAGAATTCCGAGGAGGAGAGTTTCGGATCCGCCGCCATCGCGGTCGCTTTGGTGGCCGTGGATCCCGGCCTCCGCTTTGATAAGAGTCCGGCGCTCATGGTGAGGGTCGCGGTGATGGAGTTCGAGTCCAAATCGGTGAAGCGGAGATAAACCCCGTCCTTTCTCATCTCGAAATCCCCATTCCCCAAATTCCCGCGGTAAGGGATCTCCACGATTTTGGCGAGGTCGGATGCCGTGCGGTCGATGTCGGCGAAGTCCTGAGTGGTCACCGGAGAGGGGTTCTCCATGACATCGGATGAATTCAGATATCCGGAATAGGCCGGAGCGCCGTCCTGCGTTGATACCACGAAGTCGGTCTTGCTCGATGGATTGACCGTCCCAATGGAGAATCTCGGGCCCAGTTTCAGGGAGTGGGAGGACCCCTTCAGCACGAGTTGACCGTAGGTTATGTTGGTGGCCGTGTCCCGAATGACATCAAAGAAAAGGAGATAAGAGGTCTCCCCATCCGCGGTCCAGTGGCCGGTTTGGCCGTCGCTGTTCCATTCCACGGAGATGACATCGGTCGAAGAGGTCTCGTACCGGATGCCCCATGCGTTCCCGGTGGATATCCTATCATCGATGGTCTCGGCCAAAACATGAAGACGGCCGGTCGCGGGGATGCCACCGCGGGCCACGGCGTACATCGCCGGGACCCCCTTGGCGTCGTTTCTGTAAATAAGGTAAGTAGGAGTCGTGGGGAACGTCCCTTCGGACTTCTTCACGATCTCCCCGGTCACTCCCTCGCTCACGGGATCCACGATGGCGGATCCGTCGGCGTTCCACCGATTGATCAGAGAGCGCGAGATATAGGTCCTGTCGCTCAACCATCCTTCCCACGGAAATGTGTTGATGGAATCGAGCCTGAGGGACACCTCAAGGGTTGAATCCGCGATGAAATGAAAGGATGTGACGAAATAATACCAATCATAAGAAGAATCGCCGTTGCTGTACGTCAGGCAGGCGTAGTTATAAGCCAATCCGGAGTCGAAGGAAACCTCGGACTCCTCATCGGAGATCGGAAGCCGGATGGTGAGTTCCCGCGCCGGATAGGTCCGTTTGAAATCCTCGAAGACGTGCGAAGAAAGTTCGAGCCCACCTAGATAGTCCCGGATATTCTCAACCCGGAGGTTTCTCGCGGTGTCGATTTTCGTTTGTCCGTATAATCTAACTTTGGTCAAATACATGGTTTTATCCCCTAACATTATAGATAATCGTAGATCATCTTGAAAGCCTCCTCGGTCTCGATGGAGTCGAAGGCCACGTCCTGCCCCTTCATGGCCCTCTTCAGGTTGTGGAAGCGGTCGCGGTCGTCTTTGGTGGCGAGGACGGCGTTGGTCACGAGGTCGGCGAAGTCGAAGGCGTAGGTGACGCGTCTCTTGCCGTCGTCCGCGCCTTTCTTCACGTAATAGAGGGGTCGCTCCTCGTCCTCGTAGTCGGTTGATTCGAACGCCGAATACTTTTGCCCCTCGAAGACGAAGCGGATGGCGAGACGGTACCCTCCCGGCATCGTGGGCATCACGTGGGAGTTCCGATCGTTAGCGAATGAGCCGGAGAAGGCCCAACGCGAATAGGCGGAGTTCTCATCGAAGAAGGGGTCGGTCTCACGGATTTTGGCGAGGAGATCCGGATGGATCCTTTTGAACCAAACGGCCCAATTCTTGCCCTTTTGCATGGTCCCGAGGCGAAGAGCCGAAGTCTTCACGCCCCAACCGGAGAAGAGCGGATTGTAGGCGGAATAGGGGTTGGAGGTCATGTAGAATTTGATGTCTGGGGATAATTTGAGCATCGTGGAGTGGAGCGTTTGGAACCGGCCGTATTCGTTGGGGAGGTATTTCTCCTTGTTGATGGGGTTGATTTCGTATTCGTCAAAGTATTCATAGGCCACATCGGGGAAAGATGTCTTCTTGAGGGTCGCTTCCTTCGCTCCCAAGGGGATGCAGTAGAAGAGAGGCCGTTTGTCCAGGAGGACGGCCCCGACTCCGCCGATGCCCCGCATCTCCACGTTGAGGGGGCGGTCGATGAATTCCTTCATGAGGTTCAGGTAGTAGCGGATCGAGTACTCGTTCACGTCGTTGACCTGCCGGAAGAGAAGGGCGGTGGCCTTGCCCTTCCTCCACGCGGGCCACGCCTTCTTCATGAGGAAGGAGGTGGTCTTGCCGTCATGGCGTATCGATAGGATCGCGTTGAATTCCTTCTCGAGGCCATCGATGGCGGAGAAGTCGCAGTGGATGTTGTCCAATTCTTTCATTCGTTTTTCCTCCATGGTGATTTTAGCATCTTTAAAAATATTTTAATATTTTTAATTTTCGGCTTGTATCTAGCCGAATGGATGCATATAATAATAGTGACCCGAGGCCCATGCGCCGAGAAAGAAAGGACGGGTCAGACATGGAAAGACAATATTACATTGGAATGTATTCTGAAGCAGGTTGGATGCTTCCGCACTCGATCGTTACACTTGATTCAATCGGCAACACCACGAAAGTAGACGATGAAACAGCGATCAAAACATTAAAATCCGCCTGGGAAGAGGTTAGCGACGAGTACAAGGAAGAATATGGCGTTTACGCGATTGCGTTATACACGAAAGGCCGGTTCAGTAGGTGCGTTTACTGCCTCGGTAAAGATGAACTAGACAAATGAGCAACGAGAAGGAGGACTAAAATGGAAAGCAAAGAAGAACTGATCAACAACCTAAAGGAAAGGGAGGAATACCTCGAGGGCGAGTGGTGTCAACTCGGCGATCTCGCGGACAAGATGGGCGGGCTTGACGCCCTCATGGAGAGCGACTCGCGCGATGCCAAAGACCTCATGATGGCGTTCACCGCCACGTGTAAGGCGCTCAACGCGATCCGTCGCATGATCGATAGGAACAAGTAAGGAGAAGTAAAAATGAAATACTACGAAAGAAATATCATCGTCAAAGACTATCAGGGACCCCACGGCAAAGCCGTTTGGGTCCCGCAAAGGCAATTCTTCAAGACGAATAAGGGAGAGTTCCTAGCCGAAGCGAACAAGGGGAAGAGAATCCTCTTCTCTGAGACCAAAGACAAAGACCTCATCAAACGCCTTCGCAAAGCGGAAGCCGATCGGATCTATTCCGAAACTGAGCAATTGAGCAGTCTGGAGATCTACTGGAGGAAGCCATTAAGATGATTGACCAGCAGGATCTGAAGCGAATCCGCAGAGCGTTGACGGATAAGGAATCGCCCCGCGTCTACGGGGAGGACCGGGGAGGGCGGATGATAACCCTCCTCGTCCTCAAGGTCGTGGACTTCGGGGATTCCTCCCAGTTGCTCCTGCGAGAGACGCGTACCGGGAGGTATCGGACGCTGGACGTTGAGAAAGGCAAATGGAATTCGGCGACCCTCATCCAAGATTCCCTCTTCGCGAAGAAGAGGGCGAAAGCAGGGAAGGCAAGATGGAAGGAGAAAATAGCATGAACGGAACGGAATTTGCTATCGCCGATAGGGTCGGAGCGATAAGGGCGATGGCGGAAAAATACGATTTGGAAGACGTGGCATACCTTTCCTTCTCAGGAGGCTC
>SFUB01000059.1 GCA_004561785.1 bacterium
CAGTCCTTTTTATCAGCGAACTGATGTAGGAACGCTTCGTAAAGAGGGTACTGAAGATTGCCAGAACCCTCCGGGAAGAATAGTGGTCGAGCGTCCTCGACCTTAACCCATTTCGCCGCATTGACCTCTTTCGAGAGCGTCAGTTCCGAGCCATGACACCTGCCGATGAAACCCAGCATCAAGATTCCTTTCGGGACATACCAGTAGGAGCTTATGTACTCAAGGGAATCCAAGGTAACCCCCACCTCTTCTTTAACCTCACGGGCGGCTGCCTCTTCGGCGGTCTCCCCAGGGGTGATATATCCGGAGACGAAGTTCCAATAATCGTCGCTAAGATATTTTTGGAGTTCCATGCAGATTTCGTTTTTCTCATTCACGACCATGGTGAGGACGGCCGAGGGGAAACTGTCGAAATAATAGCGGCCACAGGACTCGCAAAAAGGAACCATCCCATCGTCTCCCGCCGGGTGATCGACAAGCTTGGTTCCACAGATTGGGCAATAAGAGTAATGCATGGGGAAATAATAATTCCTTTAGCTTTCTTTTTACAAAAGAAAACGCCTCGGGGATTCCCAAGGCGTTATGCCTTCTCGAATTACTTCTTGAGAAGTTTGGAGAAGAGTTCGCGGACCTGTTCGTGAGTGGCTTCGCGGGGGTTGCCAGGATAGCAGGCATCCTTCAAAGCATCAGAAGCGAGGTTGTCGAGGTCTTCTGCTTTGATCTCTTCGCAGACATGGGGGATGCCAACGTCTTCGCTGAGTTTCTTGACGGCGTTGATGGCGGCGAGGCGATATTCCTCTTGGCTCATCTTCTCAACGCCTTCGACGCCCATGGCGATCGCGATATCGCGATATTTGGTGCCAGAGTATTCGGCGTTGAATTCCATCGCGATCGGAAGCAACATGGCGCAAGCTTTGCCGTGAGGAACGTTGTAATAGGCGGAAAGGGTGTGGGCCATAGCGTGGTCGATGCCAAGGCCAACGTTGGAGAAGCCCATGCCGGCCACATACTGGCCAAGAGCCATCTCTTCGCGGCCTTTGGGTTCATTGTTGACGGCCCCGCGAAGGTTGTGCGCAATGATCTCAATGGCTTTGATGTGGAACATGTCGGAGAGTTCCCAAGCGCCACGGGTGATGTAGCCCTCAATCGCGTGGGTAAGAGCATCCATCCCAGTGAAAGCGGTTAAGGACTTCGGCATGGACCCCATCATATCAGGATCGACGATGGCAACCACGGGGATATCGTGAGGATCGACGCAAACAAATTTGCGTTTATTCTGAACGTCGGTGATGACGTAGTTGATGGTGACTTCCGCAGCAGTTCCCGCGGTGGTCGGGACGGCGATGATCGGCAAACAGGGTTTGGTTCCCGCGACGGCGCCTTCCAAGGAACGGACATCCGCATGCTGCGGGTTGGTCATGATGATGCCGACGGCCTTGGCGGTATCCATGGAGGAACCACCGCCGATGGCGATGATGGCATCTGCATTGATCTTCTTGGCGGCCTCGACGCCGGAAAGAACATTCTCGATGGTTGGGTTCGGTTTGATATCGGTGAAGAGTTCGTATTTGATCCCCGCTTCGTCAAGGAGGCCGGTCACTTTCTGGGTGACACCGAATTTGACGAGAGAAGCGTCGGAGGCAACAAGAATGTTCTTGAATCCCCTCGCCTGGATTTCGGGAACGATGTTCTTGATCGCTCCGAAACCGTGATAGGAAGTTTCGTTTAGAATGAATCGATTAGCCATTTATTATTGGCTCCTTTCTAATGCCTGAATTATAGAGTCTTGCTTTATCTAGGTATTCTTATACCGTTATATCGATTTCATTTTGTCAAATGAGCAAACACATGCGCGCATGAGAAAAGGCGGGTTCATTCCCCCGCCTTAACCTCTTGGCCGTTTTTGATAATGATTTCGCCGGAATCCAAGGATTTGATTTCCTCGCGATACTTAGCCTCTTCCTCATCGTTGCAAAGCACGAAGTGCCCGGGAAGGATCTCCCGGAACGATGGCTTTTGTTTGGAATAGTCATGGACCTGATCTGGATGGTACACCAAACGGGTCCTCCGCTTTTCCGAGAACGGATTGGGCTGAGGAATCGCCGACAAAAGGGACTTCGTATAAGGATGAAGAGGATGGCGGAACAACTCATCGCTGTCGGCGAGCTCAACCATGTTGCCAAAGTACATGACGGCAATGCGGTTGCAGAAGTATTTGACCGTGGAAAGGTCATGGGCGATGAAGATCATCGTGAGGCCCATTTCCTCTTTCAAATCATTGAGCAAGTTGATGATTTGAGCTCGGATCGAGACATCAAGAGCGGAAATCGGCTCGTCGCAAATCAAGAGTTTTGGGTTCATGATGAGGGCGCGTGCAATGCCGATTCTCTGTCTTTGACCACCGGAGAATTCGTGCGGATAGCGGGAGGCGTGTTCGGGAACCAAGCCAACTTTTTTCAGGATTTCAACGGTTTTGCGGTGATTTTCTGCCGCATTATGATGTCCTTGGATCTTCAAACCTTCTTGGATGATGTCCTCGACCGTCATACGAGGATCCAAGGAATCCACAGGGTCTTGGAAGATCATCTGAATTTGGTTGCGGAGCGATTTCGGGGAATGCTTGTTGTCGTAATGGATGGATTTGATCTTCCATTTTTGACGCGTTAGAACAACCTCGTTCCTTTCCTTGAGTTTTTGGATCTTAGCTTGGTTCTTTTCAATAAGAGCCTCGCCCTCTTCCGGAGTCAATATAGCCAAATCCTTGGCCTCTTGTTCCTTGATTGTTTTGATTTTCTCTTGAAGGTGAATTCTGGAATATTTAATTTCCTTCTGGTTCCAGCGGTCGCCCGCAGCGATACGGTAGCCCTGGAAGTAAATGGAGCCTGACGTGATGTCGTAAAGGTGGATGATGCAACGCCCGGTAGTGGATTTACCGCACCCGGATTCCCCAACGATGCCGAAGGTCTCCCCTTCTTTCACATCGAAGGACACATCGTGGACCGCCTTAAGTTTAACCGTATTTGGCCACGCGCCGAGTTTGAAGAACATGCGAAGATGCCGTACGGCCAAAAGAGTCTTGGCGTCCGCAAGTTCCGGCTTATACGTGATATGGGCCAGCTTAACCGCCTGTTTCGCTTTCTCCAAAGCCTCTTTGTCTTCGGCGACTTTCCTCTCCAAAGCAAAAACCTGTTTGGAAAGGGAAGGGTCTTTCGCAAAATTCGGGTTCTTCAATTTAAAAGCACTAAGCTTTTGGCTATCTTGTTTAACGACGGCAAAAGCAGAGTCAAATTCCTTTTTAGCGACGGATTTGCGTCTTTTTGTTTTGTCGGCTTCGGCTTTGCTGGGATCCCCGTTCTCAAGTTCGGGGGATACGCCCAATTTGCTTTTATCATTTTCCATGGGTCAAGGCCTCCTCTTCTTTCAAAGCGCGATGGATCCTCTCCGAAACGATCTTCGGAGGATCGACTTCCGGAGCGTCTTCGTATTCAAGCCAGCTAGCGACGAAGTGGGTAGGAGAAACTTGAAAGAAAGGCGGCTCGTACTTGAAATCTACGCCTAACGCGTAGCGGTTTCTCAAGGCAAAAGCATCTCCCTGAGGCGGATAGATCATATCAGGCGGGGTGCCAGGGATGGCTTCGAGCTTCTCTTTCGAATCGATATCCGGAACCGACGCCAAAAGCGCCCAGGTATAAGGATGCCTCGGATCGAAGAAGATTTCGCGGTCCGTCCCGTATTCGCAGATCTTGCCCGCGTACATGACCGCGACCCGGTCCGCCATGTTAGCGACGACCCCCAAGTCATGGGTAATGAAGATAACGGACATATGGTGGACGGCTTTGAGCTTGTTGATCAGTTCGAGGATTTGGGCCTGAATGGTGACGTCAAGAGCCGTCGTGGGCTCATCGCAGATCAGAACGTCCGGTTCCGAGATAAGGGCAATAGCGATGACGATCCTCTGCCTCATGCCGCCGGAGAATTGGAACGGATACTGTTTGTACCTTTTCTCGGGTTGGGGGATTCCAACTTCCTCCATGACCTTCAAAGCCTTCTCCTTTGCCATGGCTTTGGTGATTTTCACCTGGCTTTGGTATTCATCGAGGACCTTCTTCTGTTCTTCATCCAAGGCGATGAAATCCTTGAGAATCTCATTCTTCTCTTTTTCCAAAGGGGCAAGTTTTTGAGCCATCTCGTTTAAGGCGCCCACATGGGCTTTTGGGAATAAATAGAATGCGATGGCTTTGGCTTTTCCAAGCAAGGTGACTTTCCGAATGGTTTTGTTCAGTTCCTGGACTCGGGCTTCCTGTTGAGAGGTCAAAGAAAGGGATGCTCTCTTCGCTTCGATTTCTTGAAGAGACGCGTCTTTTGCCCTTCGGAGTTCTTCATGGTGCTGATGGGTCTTGATTTTCGCGGCCTTCTTAGCCTCTTTCAGAGCCGCTTTCAAAGCGGGTTTTGCGGAAGAATAAGCCGTTTTTGCGTTCTTTATAACGGATTTAGACTTAATTTTCTCATTTTTGAGATAAGCTTCATTCTCAGCTTTGAACGCCTTTTCTTCCTCTTTCGCCTTTTGGAGATCGGCCGCAAAAGAAGAGGCGTCTTTACCGTTTTTCTTGGCTTCACGGATGGCGGTTTTGGCCGCTTCTTTCCGTTCAGCAAAGCCTGACAGACGATCTTCATAACCGTTCACCGGGAGGCTTGCCCGGTTTTTAGCATCCGCAATGGCGTTATTGCGAACCGATTTGGCGTTCATCAATGCCGTGAGTTCCGGCGCGATGAGATCATCGTAGTAGCGTTTGAGCATGTCGGAGTTGATGAGCATCGTCTCCGTGATCTGTTTCCCGATCTTCACAATGGGGTTCAAGGAGGAAAGCGGATCCTGGAAGATCATCCCGATTTTGCGTCCGCGGATCCTCTGGAATTCGGTTTCGCTGGCTTTGGTTAGATCAATGCCGCGATAAAGAATCTGCCCGCCTTCAATAATCGCGTTTGGAGAAAGAATCCCCATCACCGCCTTGGACGTGACGGATTTTCCGGAGCCGGATTCGCCGACGATGCAAAGCGTCTCTCCTTTATAAAGATCGAAAGAGACGCCGCGGACTGCCTGGACTTTTCCGTTGTCCGTGCGGAAAGAAATCGTAAGGTTTTTGACCTCAAGGGCTTTCTCCTTAGGAAGGGGAGAACCGCCCTCGATGAGGGCCTTATCTTTTTCATTCAGTGAAACAGCCATGTTATTCTCCTCCTTTCAAAGATGGGTTGAACGCATCCCTCAAGCCGTTTCCGAAAAGGTTGAAGGAAATCATGACCAAAGCCATGATCACGCTGGGGAAGATTATGAGGTAAGGATAGGTTGTCATGTATTGCTGATTGGCCGTGAGCGTCGCCCCAAAACCTTCCATGCCGTTGATGAGACCGAGGTAAGTCAAGGAAGCTTCGGAGAAGATGACGGACGGGATCATCAAGACACTAGAAGTGATGAGTGTGCCGATGGCGTTAGGCAAGATATGACGGAAGATAAGCCTGCCGTCATTCGCGCCCAGCGTACGCGCCGCAAGAATATATTCTCGATCTTTATAACGATAGAACTGGGTTCGGGTCAAACTGGATGTGCCAAGCCACCCCGTCGCGCATAGGGCGATGCCAAGCATCACGATCGTGCTCATGCCAGCGGGCTTGTTAATGAGGATCAATGTCATGACGACAACCCAAGGTATTCCGCCCAAAATATCGCAGATACGTTCCATGACAATGTCGACCCATCCCCCGAAATAGCCGGAGATTGCGCCCCAAACGAGGCCAAACGCCAAATTGACGATTGTCGTGGCAACGCCGAGAATGACGGAATAGCGAAGTCCACTGAAGACCAATTTCAGCATGTCGCGGCCCCTATCGTCGGTGCCGAAGATGAAACGCGGGCGGGAATTGTAACCGTAGAGCCTCCAGGGAGAAATTGTGCCCGTGATCTGAACGGAAGTGATCGTGCCGGCCTGGATCACTTTGACGGAAACCGTATGGCCCTCGTCGATCCGCAATGGGCAATGTTCAAATCCTGATTCGGTAAGTTTCAACCCTTCAACAAAACGTCGCTGATTAGAAACATCCCTCGGGTTTTCCGCAATAAATTGGTCCACCGGGTATTCCATGGTGAGCCATCCGCTCCTGGCCCAGGAATTGAGCTGAGCAGCCGAAATGTCGTTGCGGGTCTGATCGTCATAGACGGCGGAGTAATCGTCGTAACGGAAGGACCCCGTCACGTAATCTGCCTGATAGACCTTCATCTCACCGTTTTCCACGGTGAAGCGGGTCGAAGCGCCTGTTACGGTCTCATAGAGTTTGGAAGCGGCATCCGAGCAAGAGACAGAAGCAAGATCCTCTTTCATGGCGTCAGTCGGAACCGAAGTTCCCTCCGCCACGCCGAAGACAGCGGTCTTCATCAAAAGAGAGGTGGCGCTACTTGACTTCGGAGTCAAGGCGATTTGAAGTGCAACCCGGGTCACTTTTTCGCTACCCAGAGCAGAGAGGAAGCCCTCATTTGAAGACAAATCGAAGTGGAACACACCCCCGGAAGTGAGATTATCCGCCAAGGTATAGACCGAACTCTGAGATGCCCCGCGCGGGGTATAGAGGAGGTTGATGGCATAGGTTCCCTGTTCCCCATAGCTAAAATCCTCAGGCAAATCGACGGTCTCGACGTCGAGGGTGTAATCGTAGTAGTCCAGATAAAGGAGGTTCTCCGTATCTTGGCTTTCCATATAAACGAGCTCGGTTTTCCCGGCTGCGGCGTTCAAACGGACATAGCCTCCATGAGCATAGGAAACGGCGTTGTCGTCAATCTTCTTTTCGCCAACTCGGCTGTATTTGATGTCGCCTACGATGGCACTGGCGACAAAGTTGGAGTTCGCGCTGCTCACGGGGTTGCCAGAATAAGTCCCGTCTTTTTCGAAAGCCTCCCAATCGAAGTCAATCGCGATGTTGTTGTAGTCTCGGGTGCCATCCCAAAACCCACTGCCAGGATCAAACAGTTTCGGCGACAGCTTCGTTTGGTAATTCAAATAGGCATTCGAGGTGTTGATATCGCTCTGATCGAAAATGGGCACGAAAATCGTAAGGAGCAAGATGACGCCCAAAATCACGCCCCCAGCAACAGAGGACTTATTCTTCACGAAACGATGCAAGGCATCCTTGAAGAAGGTCGTGGGTTTGGACTTCATCTTCACGTCGGAAATCGGCGCATTGATTTGAGAAAGCGAAAAATCCTTTTCCTGAAAGGATACGGTGTGTTCCACGTTCTTTGAATCGCGGTATGTGAAGGTCTTTTGGTTATCCATAGTCACTTCTTAGCCCCCATGCGAATGCGCGGATCGATGAAGCCATAGGAAAGGTCGAGGAAGACCCCGGAAAGCAAACCGATCAAGGTATACAAAGACATATCGGCCATCAAAACGTTGTAGTCATTCTGGTTGATGGAGTCGATGTAAAGGCGGCCGGCCCCGGGAATGCCATACAAAGATTCCAAAATCATCGAACCTCCGAGAAGGCCAATGATTTCCGAAAGGATGGAAGGAAGAATCGGGACCATCGCATTTTTCAAAGCGTGGCGGGTGATTGCCTGCGAACGGGTCAATCCTTTCGTCCTGGCTAATAGCAAATAATCGCTGCTCATGACCTCAGTCAGCTCGGCGCGGGTGAAGCGGCAATAACCGCAGATGGAACCAAAGGATAGGGACAGCGTCGGAATGAAATATCCTAAGATACGAGTCGACAAAGGTGCCGTTACGGACGGCCATTGGCTTGGGAACCACCCCCACTCATAGGAGAAGAGAAGAAGGAGGAAGTTGATCGTGATGAAAGAAGGGACGGAAATGAAGACCATGACCAGCGTCGAAATGATGTGGTCGGTCAGTTTATTTTTCTTCAAAGCGGCCCAAATGCCAAGGGCAAGCCCTAAAGGAACCGAGATGACGGCCGGCCAAATGTTCACTTTGACCGTGGTGAGCAATCTAGAATCCGTCCAACTCGTCCCGATGATAAGTTTCATCGCATCCACGTTGGGCGAGATCTTGCTGGATAAGCCCCAGGACCCGTGGAACAAGCCGTTCACCCAAACCAAGAACTGGTCGAAGATCGGCTTCTGATAATAGAAATGCGAAGCGCCGAACCCATCGACCGCGGAATATAGGGGTTCTCCGAGATTCGTTTGGGCCGTGCTGAATTCAAGTACGTACCCAAGCGATACTTGATGGCTGTAATAAGCAATCTGAGCATCCGTGTTGCCGACCGTCGCCGGGAAAGGCTGCAATTTCACAAGGAAAAATGTTAAAGAAAGAATAATGACCGTCGTCACAATGGCAAGGAATATTCTTTGTAGAGAATAGCGAAACATGATCTCCTCCTTTCAGAACGAATTTTAACGGGGGTACGAAAAATGCAAACCCCACTCTGTCGAAAGCGATCCCTGGCGCTTTCGACAGAGAAGCAGCACCGAGTGAATCGATGCTGCTTTCTGCGAATGCAATGGACGACCCAAACGAATCAGGAATTCAAGACGAATAGACCGTAGCTGCTCTTCAAACCGCAGTAGACGCCGTTGATGGTGACCGTGTAATCAACGCCGAAGATCGGAAGACCCTTCGCGGCGATGATGTTAGCGGCCAGATCGCCCGAGAGGGTGAAGGAGAAGCTTCCATCTTCGCTCCAAACGATGTCACTTTCTTGTTCGTCAGAACTGGTTCCGTCCGGGTAAACCTCGAAGTAGTCGCTATAACCGGTGACATCGGTGGTTCCGAAGATATCGGCCAATTCCACGACGAGTCCGTCATAGGAGAGGATCTCGATCCTGCCGGAGACCGAGACGCGATCGGCGGTTGCGGTGACAGAAGAGGTAACGATTTCAACCGGGGCAATGCTCTCGCCGTTTTCGTCGAGGACGACACCCGCGTCAGCGGCGTCCCAGAGACCGTCGAAGGACCAACGCTTTCCCTGGTAAACGAGAGCGCCTTCCCCTTCGGTAACCTCGGTGGTATCCGCGCCCCAGTTGAGGGTGAAGCCACTGGAGTTCGAGGACTTGAGGACTTCGAGGAAGTTGATTGGGTTCAAAGCGTTTCCGGAGATGGAGCCAAAGGCCAGGTCGAACTGGCCGACCATCAAATGATCGTCGTAGACGTCGCTCCAAACCGCGCCTCCGGCTTTGTTTTTGACCGTCAAGCGGACGGGGTAGCCAAGATCTTCCGCAGCAGCGTCGAAGGCCTTCTTGATATAGCCGCCGATCTTAGCGCCTTCGTTGTCGACCTGGTTCTCATACATCCAGTAGATGTCGATCGAGATATTCGCCGTGGAGGTCGTGATGGAACCTTCGGCAATCAAGTCTTTGATGGCTTGCTGGAAGGCGGCTTCCGAGAGGGACAGGCTATAACCGTTGGTTTCGATGGTGTCGCCCCAGAAATCCTCCAAAGCAGCCGCGTGTTCCGGAGTGCTGTTGTAGGACTCGCCGGTCTCGGGGTTGGAAAGGTAGATATCTGAGAAGTAGTTGATGGATGGGGTGCCGCCTTGGCTCTGCGCGTATTCCTGACGGTCGATGGAGTAGAAGATGCCGCGAATGAAGTTGTCGTTGGACATCCAAGGCTTCACGTTCCAGTACTTCGATTCCTCCGTGTGGGTGATGCTCCCATCGGTGCCGAAGAGCTGTTCCCAAAGTTCCTGGGTGCAAGTATTGAGGTTCAGTTTCCAGATCGATTCGCCGGGGACTTTGACCGCCCTAGGATCATTAGCGTAGTCTTTGAGATAGTCGCTAGGAACGCCGACGGCGTCGAGGTTATTGGAGTTCAAGAACTGTTTGATCGCGATGTTCTCGTCGGTGGAGTAGCCTTTGAGGATATCGGTATGGATGCCGCCGATTTGATAGATTTCAGGGTTCTCCTTCAATTCAAACCAGTTTTCGTTCCTCTTGAAGCAGATGAGTTTCTCGGTTTCCCAAGACTCCAAAGTGTAAGCGCCGAGAGACAGGGTGTTGTCGACGGGGGTGTAGGAACGATCGCTGCTGTAGCCGTTAATCATATCAACGCCGACTTCATTGATAAAGGAGGCGGGCATCGGTTCATAGAGGCTGTCATTGATGTAATACATCGCGTAGAAGCGATTGACCGGGGTGGCGTAGGTGACTTCGAGATAGTCGCCTTCGGTTTCATCGGTGCCAACTTTGACGCCAACGCCACTGAAATCGGCTTCTTCGTCGGTGAGAACGCCCTTCCTGGCATTGCCGGTGGAGTTGAAGTAAGAGCTCGCGCCCACGATCGCACCAGCGCCGCTCTTGCCCGCCAATTCGTCTCCACGATAGAGGCCGTTGGCTTTGTTCAGCATGAGTTTGAACGGAGTCAGATAGTCTTCGAGCTGGATATAGCGGTTATCGTATTTGGCGCGGTCAGCCTTGGTGGAGTTGGTTCTATAAGCCGCTCCGCCAGCTTCGCCGGTCCTTACGTAAATACGCCAAGTCAAATGAAGCTCATCGGCGGTGACGTCTTTCTTAACGCCTTCTTTTGTGACGGCATAGGGCTTGTCTTGCTTGGCAAGGACGCCGTAATACTCGTATCCGTCCTTCTTCGCGTTGAGCCTCGCGCCGAAGAGGGAGGAAGAGCAGTTCGCGAAGAGATCCGGGACGGCGGACCCTTGGTCGTTCCAAACGTTCAAGGTCTGGGGGTCGGAAGAAGTCCAGTTGTGCAGATACGTTTGATACTTCGGGTTGGTTTCGCCAGCGAGGTTGCCGTTCAATTTGCCGTCTCTCAGGATAGAGAAGCCGTAGCCAGGGATATAGGTGTCGGTCCCTTTGACGACGCGGGGGTTATAGAGGCTGTAGCCCGAATCCTCATAAAGAGGAAGCCCAGTCAAAGAGTGGTCCACGGCGTATTTTTCGAGTTTGCCGAGGATTTCCCTTCTTTCGTCATACGACGAATCGACGAACTCATATGCCCCAACGGCAACGGGGACGCTGTCTGAATCGCCGGAAGAAACGTCTCCGGGAGAGGAGGATCCAACCTGAGAGGTTTCCGATGACTCACTCCGGTCAGGATCGGGGGTGGAGGGGTTGCAGGCGGTAAGGGCCATGACGATGGCGCTGAGGGCAACTGCAGGTGCGATGAAGTGTTTTTTCATAAATTTTCTCCTTTTGGAATGCGCAAAGTAAAAGGCACATAAAAAAATGTGCAAGAGAAAATTTTAAAAAAATTAATCCGTTGCTGCGCTACTTTTTGTCAATCAATAAACAATACCGCGAAGAATGAAAGAAGCGGCTAGAAGCAAAACGGAAAGGACGAACCAAGGCCAAATAAATGGAAAATTTCCCGTCCTTTTCTTTTTCTTTCCTTCC
>SFUB01000060.1 GCA_004561785.1 bacterium
TTTTCTCAATGTAAATTCCGTTTTTGTGGCGAAATGCGGAATTAAGTCCAATAAAAAGGATGAAATTAGGAAAAACGGAACTTAGTTTAAGAATTCACGGCTTTTTGGCTTTTGTCGAGGAAAGGCAACAGTCCTTATGGAAGAGGGAAAGAGAAGAGATTATAATCTCTTCGCCTTTCCAGGAGGTTTTACCTATGGCCGACAACAAAGATTTAGCTGAGCTCCTCTTCCCCGACGTCACGATGACGATCGATGATTTGGAAGCCAAATATCCGCCTCGCGGCTTGAAGGAGGGGGCTCAAGTCACCCGCTTCGCCCCATCCCCGACCGGCTTCCTCCACACCGGAAGTCTCTTCACGTCCCTCATTTCCTATACCTTGGCCAAACAATCCGGCGGCGTCTATTTCTTCCGTTTGGAGGATACGGACACCAAGCGCACCATTGCCGGAAGCGGCGACTTGCTCATCGAGCAACTTGGCCAATTCGGCATCGTTGCCGATGAGGGCTACACGCCAAGCGGCGACGAAGGCGCCTATGGCCCCTATCAGCAATCCAAACGCCGCGACATCTACCGCACCGTCATCAAACAGATGATCATCGATGGCTCTGCCTATCCGGATTTCTGCACCCCCGAGGACCTTGACGCCATCCGCAAAGTCCAAGAGGCTAACAAAGTCCTTCCCGGATACTATGGGAAATACGCCCGCGACCGGAATCTCAGCGTCGATGAGAGGATCGCGAAGATCAAAGCCGGCGTCCCCTGGGTCATCCGTTTCCGTTCCCTTGGCGACCATGATCGCAAAATCAAATTCAACGATGCCATCCGCGGCGAGATCGAGCTTCAAGACAACGACACCGATGTCGTGATCCTGAAATCCGACGGCCTCCCGACCTACCACTTCGCCCACGTCGTCGACGACCACTTCATGCGTACCACGGTCATCACCCGCGGCGAGGAATGGATCCCTTCGACCCCGATCCATCTTGGCATGTTCAAGAGCTTGGGCTGGCACGCGCCGCGTTATGCTCACATCCCTTCCATCATGAAGCTCGATCATGGCAACAAGAGAAAACTTTCCAAGCGGAAAGATCCCGAAGCCGCCGTCTCTTACTTCCTTGAGAAGGGTTATCAGCCCAAGGCTTTGCTCGTCTATCTCATGTCCATCGCCAATTCCAACTTCGAGGAATGGACCTCCGCGAATAAGACCTACGATTTCTCCAAATTCGCCTTCCGCCTCAAAAAGATGTCCCTAGACGGAGCCCTCTTCGATCAGGATAAGCTCAACTACTTCGGGAAAGAGATGATCGCTAAGACCCCCTTGGAGGAACTCTTCGCTGAGGTCAAAGGCTACGCCGAAAAATACGATCCCGCCTTCTTCGGCAAGATCGAATCCGACGAGGCCTACTTCAAGAAGATCCTCAACATCGAGAAAGACCGCAAAAACCCCAGAAAGGACTATGCGAAATTCTCCGATATCTATCCTCTCATCAAATTCTTCTACCAAGATGAATACGAGAAGATCCTCGCAAATCCCCTTCCCTTCAAGGAGAGTTACTCCAAAGAGGAAATCGCATCCCTCCTTTCCGACTTCAAGGACAAGATGCTCTTCGGGACCGATGAGAACGCTTGGTGGAACGGCATGAAGGAAATCGTTGCCGCCCACGGCTTCGCGATTTCCAACAAGGATTACGCCGAGCACCCGGAGAATTACAAAGGCAACGTCTCCGATGGCTCCGAGGTCCTCCGCGTCGCCATCACGGGCGCTAAGGATTCCCCAAACCTCCATGAGATCCTGGAGATCCTCGGGAAAGAGGAAGTCACCCGCCGTCTGGATGAAGTTCTCGCCTTGCTGAAATAAGGCCTTGCGCAAAATCCGCGAGAGTGGTTTAATTTCTCTCGCGGCCATGGCCCCATGGTCAATCGGTTAAGACGGGACCCTCTCAAGGTCCAATGCCTGGTTCGACTCCAGGTGGGGTCACCACCTAAAGAAAACGCCCTGCAATACAGGGCTTTTTTCTTGCCTTAGTCAAAGCAATTCAGTAAATCGGAGAAGCGGGCTAGGTGGCCAATTGGCCCGGCCTCACGAAGTTTCTTTTTGTCCCCGTATCCGTAATCGGCGGCCAAACAGGGTATTCCGTTCTCCTTGGCCCCCAAGACGTCCAACTCCGTATCACCCACCATGATGGCCTCTATGCCTAGGGATTCGTTTCTTAGGCAAGCTTTTATCACTTGGCTTTTCGTGGACACCGATCCGTCCCTTGAGACCCCATAGATCCCGTCGAAATAGGAACGAAGGCCGAATTTGCTCAATATCGGTCCTGAGGTGGTCTGGATTTTGCAGGTGCATACGAAAAGACGGTGCCCTCTGGATTTAAGCTCTTGAAGAGTCTTTTCGACGTCGGGATAGGCATAGGCCTCGAAACCGCCCTTCGATTCGTATTCGCCGCGGAATATCCGGATCGCTTCCTCCAGGTCCTCGTCCTTCACTCCGGAAAGACGGAAACACTCTTTAAGCGGAGGGCCGATGAAGAAATCCAGCTCTTTATAAGGTATAAGGGGGTAGCCGAGTTTTTCCAAAGTGAAGTTCGCGCAGCGTTTGATGCCGGGGGCGCTGTCGAGGAGGGTCCCGTCTTGGTCGAATAGGATCGCTTTTCTCATCCTCTTATTCTATTCGGAACGGCCGGGACGGTCGATTGTTTCCTTCTTATTTGAGGAAGGGTTATAATCCCGTCGCTATGGCTGGCAGCATCTTCACCCGCACCGAAATGCTTCTGGGGCCCAAGGCCCTGGAAACCCTGTCTCGCAAAAGGGTCGCCGTTTTCGGAATCGGAGGAGTGGGGGGCAACGCCGTGGAGGCTCTCTGCCGATGCGGAATCGGGGAGATCGACCTCATCGATGATGACGTCGTCGCCTTGTCCAACATCAACCGCCAGATCATCGCGACCCTGGATGGGGTGGGCAAACCAAAAGTCGATGTCGCCGAAGAAAGAATCCGTTCCCTGAATCCGGACATCAAGGTCCACAAGCATCGTTGCTTCTACCTTCCCGAAGACCATGGGGACGTCGATTTCTCTTCCTTCGATTACATCATCGACGCGATCGACACGGTTTCCGCCAAACTCGACATCATTCAAGAAGCCAAGGGAAGAGGCATTCCCATCATCTCGGCCCTAGGCTGCGGGAACCGCGTGGACCCGACCAAACTCAAGGTGTGCGATATCTCCAAAACCGAAGGGGATCCCTTGGCCAAGATCATGCGCCGCGAACTCCGGAAAAGAGGCATCCGAGGGTTGAAGGTCGTCTATTCCGCCGAACCGCCCTTGAAACCTTTGGAATCCATTCCCTTGGATAAGCCCGCCGACCCCAGCAAACCCCAGAGAAGAAGCACGCCGGGATCGACCCCCTTCGTCCCTCCGGTCGCCGGAATCATCCTCGCCTATCAAGTCGTGATGGATTTGACGGCGTGGAGCAAGGACAGCCGCGATTGACCCCTCCAAAGGCGCTTTGTTGAGAATACAAAGGAAAAGTTAGATAATAAACACCATGATTCTTTCGAGCATACTCTATGTTGTTTCATTCGCCGCCGCTTTGGGCTGCGCCTATCTTCTCTCGAGTTACAATCTCTACCTTTGGCTTATGGCCCTGCCTTTTTGGGTCGCGTTCTTCTATCTGTCCTTCGGCATCTGGGTTCTGATCCTCATCGCCTGGGGACCGTTCCTTAAAAACAAACCAACCCCGGACAAACCGAACCGCTTCTACATCGGAGTCATCCACCAAACCGTCCAAACCTTCTTCTTGGCTTTTCACATCCACGTCCGCGTCCGCGGCGGAAGCAAGATCCCGGCCAATCAGAAGGTCCTGTACGTCAACAACCACATTTCCAACTTCGACCCCATGGCCATGATCTGCGCCTTCCGCGGGCCTTTCCTCGGCGTCACCAAGCCCGAGAACCTCAAGTTCCCCATCGCCGGGCCTTTCATTCGCCTCGCCGGATTCATCCCCATCAACCGCGAGGATGCGAAAGAAGGCAGCAAAGCGATCAATAAAGCCAGCGAATACCTCCGCCAGAACCTCTGCGACGTCGAGATCTGCCCGGAAGGCACCCGCAATAAAACCGATCAATTGCTTTTGGAGTTCCACGCCGGCTCATTCCGGGCCGGAATGGATGCGAAAGCCCCCATCGCCATCGTGGCGGTCAAGGGGACCAAGGAAATTCATAAGAGAGCCCCTTGGCGTCCTTGCTTCGTCTACCTTGACATCCTGAAAGTCATCACTCCGGAAGAATATGAGAATCTAACCCCCGCTCAGGTCCGCGATTTGGCATTCGGATTGATCAAAAACGACCTAGAAGGAGGATTGCTTTATGAATTACCTGCTCTTTAATAGCAAATCCGCCGCTTCGGAAGGAATGAAAGAAGTCCTCCAGGCATCCGCGAAGCTGAGCGAAAAATATGGGGAATTCGCTTTAAAGGATCTGATCGAGCTCAACAAAGAGGCTTTTTTCTCCTCTCTCAATTCCGACGATCTCATCGTCGTCGCCGGAGGGGATGGCACCCTCAACCATCTCATCAACGAAATCGGGTCCGCTCCGATTCCTGAGAAACTCTTCCTTCTCCCGCCCGACGGGCTTTCAGATCGACGGAGAAATCGGCCCGAAAGCGACTTCCTATAAAGCCTATTTTCCAGAGGAATAAAACATGCGCTTCCCATCTCCACTCCGCAAAGGCGATCGCATCGATTTCGTGGCTCCTTCTTTTGGAGTGACGACGGAACCCTATGCGACTCGATTTGAGGCCTCTTTAAGGCGTTTCGAGAAACTTGGATACGAGCTGAATGTTTTCCCTAACGTCTACAAAAACGAGGGGATCGCCGGAAGCGCATCCCCGGAGGAAAGGGGAAAAGAGATCAACGAGGCCTTTGCCTCGCCTTCGAAAGCCGTTATATCCGTCGGCGGGGGCGAGACGATGATCGAAATTCTCCCTTTCGTGGATTTCGACCTCATCGCTAGGCTCGAGCCCAAGTTTTTCATGGGCTATTCCGACAACACAAACCTCACCTTTTTGCTCCCGACCCTTTGCGACACCGTTTCGATCTATGGCCCCCACGCCGGAAGCTTCTACGCCTACCCCTTCCGTTATGCCGAAAAAGACGCCTTGAGGATGCTGCAAGGGGAGAAGGACTTCTTTGGCTATCCCAAATACTCTATCAGCAAAAACGATCCGGAGCACCCTCTTTGGCGTTACCGTCTTACCCAAGAGAAAATCATCCACGCCTATAACTATGACGGCCCTTTTGAAGGGACTTTTCTCGGGGGATGCTTGGATTGCCTCGTGAGCCTATGCGGAACCCGCTTCGACAAGGTAAAAGGATTTCAAAAGAAGCATCCGAAGGGGATCGTCTGGTTCCTGGAGTCCTGCGATTTGAACGCCATCGCCATCCGCCGCGCCTTGTTCCAACTCAAAGAAGCGGGGTGGTTTGATAACGCCAAGGGCTTCCTGATCGGCCGCCCCCTCCATTCTGAGTTTTGCTTTGACGTGGGCCCGGAAGAATGCGTTTTGGATTTGCTTTCTCCTTTGGGCCTGCCCATCCTTTATAACGTTGATTTGGGCCATATCCCCCCGGCCATGCCGATTTTATCGGGGGCGGAAGGGAAGGTTTCTTTGGAAGAGGGGAACCTCCACATCCAGTACAAATAACCCCCGTTCGCAGTATCTAATCTTTCTATTTAAAATTTGGACATTGTACGGAAAGAAGAAAAATCTTTATCCACGGATTCCGTCCCTGGATTAAAATTTTGAGCGTTGTTTTTTGCCGAAAAGCCGCGGCTATGCGGGAGGTTTTATGGACACCAAATTTATTTTCGTCACGGGCGGAGTCGTCTCAAGCTTAGGGAAAGGAATCTCCGCCGCTTCGGTCGGTCTCATCCTGAAAAAGAGGGGCTTCAAGGTCTTCACTATGAAGTTCGACCCCTATCTCAACGTCGATCCAGGGACCATGAGCCCGTATCAGCACGGCGAGGTCTTCGTGACCGATGACGGAGCCGAGACGGATTTGGATTTAGGCCATTACGAAAGGTGGCTCGACATCAACCTCACCAAGGAGGCCTCCGTCACCTCGGGCAAGATCTATAGCTCGGTTTTGGAAAAGGAACGCCGCGGGGATTATCTCGGCGCCTGCGTCCAGGTCATCCCCCACGTGACCAATGAGATCAAACAAAGACTTTTGGATGCGGCGAAAGCCTCGGGCGCCGACATCGTCATCGCCGAGATCGGCGGAACGGTGGGGGACATCGAATCTCAGCCCTTCTTGGAAGCCATCCGCCAGGCCAGGCTCCAATTTGGCTACGACAATACCTTCTTCCTCCACAACACCCTCGTTCCTTATTTGAAGACTTCGGGGGAGACCAAAACCAAGCCGACTCAGCATTCCGTCAAGGAGATGGCCTCTTTGGGCCTTCAGCCCGACGCCATCATCCTCCGTTCGGAAGTCCCCTTGGACGCCCACACCAAAGAGAAGGTCTCCTTGTTCTGCAACGTCCCTCTTCAAGGCGTTTTCGAATGCGATGACGCCCCCGTCATCTATGATCTTCCGGACAATCTCCACCAGCAGGGGATCGACGATTTCATCCTCAAACATTTCCGCCTTCCTTGCGAAGGCAATGAGCCGGACCTCAGCGACTTCGTCGCCCTTTCGCAGAGGATCCGCAAACTCAGCAAGAAAACCACCATCGCTCTCGTCGGCAAATACGTCGAGCTCCATGATGCCTATCTCTCCGTCTCCCAGGCTTTGAAGGCCGCCGGCTATTACCATGACGCGGACGTCGAGATCCGCTGGATCGCCTCCACCGATGTCAAACCCGGCACCGAAGAAGGTTTCTTCAAAGACGTCGACGGGATCCTCGTTCCCGGAGGTTTCGGCCATCGCGGGAGCAATGGAAAGAAACTCGCCATCCGCTACGCCAGGGAACACAAGATCCCCTTCCTTGGCATCTGCTTCGGGATGCAACTTGCGATCGTTGAGTTCGCCCAGAACGTGCTTGGCATGAAGGAAGCCAATTCCACGGAGTTCGATACGGAGACCCCCTATCCTGTCATCGATTTCCTCCACAACCAATATTCGGGCATCGACATGGGCGGAACCTTGCGCCTCGGGGCCTATGATTGCGAGATCAAACCGGGCACGCTTGCCTATAAGTGCTACGGGGAATCCTGCATCCGAGAAAGGCACCGTCATCGTTACGAATTCAACAATGCCTTCCGCAAACAGTTCGAGGATGCGGGCCTCATCTTCTCCGGCATCAACCCCCAAGCGGATCTTGCGGAGATCATCGAACTCAAGGACCATCCCTTCTTCATCGCCGCTCAGTTCCATCCCGAATTCACTTCGCGCCCCCTCCGCCCGAATCCGCTCTTCCGCGAATTCATCGGAGCCGCCATTACGCAAAAAAAGTGATTTTGGCGTTATACTCAAAGGGCTTATGAAAAAAGCCCTTTTTCTATATAGTGGCTGCACCGGTGGCCGTCGCACGGGAAAAAGAATCGCCAAGGCCATCGAACGACTGAGCGCGGTTTACGACTTAGAAACCATCAAAACCGAAAGCCAAGAAGAGCTTATTTCTCGGTGCGCTTCTTCTTGCGGGGCCTATGATCTCTTGATCATCGCCGGGGGAGACGGGTCCTTCCACCACGCCGTCAATGCCGTAAAAAAGCAGGGGGACGCTCCGATCCTAGGCTTTCTGAACGTCGGAACCATGGGGGACGTGGGCAGGGTTTTCGGAATCGGAAGGACTTTTCAAAAGAATCTCCGCATCTTGGAATCCGGCCATTCCGAGGCTTTTGATTTAGGGAAAATCAACCGGGATTATTTCGTTTATATGGCGGCGGTGGGGGCGTATTCGGATGTCTCCTACACCGCGAAAAGAAAGAGAAAGGAGAAATTTGGGCGATTCGTCTATTATTGGTTGTCCATGAAAGAAGCCTTTCGAAAGATCCGTTTGAAAGGTTCTTATGTCATGAAAGAAGAACGGAAAGAATTCAACGCCCCGTTCCTTTTGATCCTAA
>SFUB01000061.1 GCA_004561785.1 bacterium
AATCCAGGGCGGGGCCTTTCTATTTTTGACTATACTTTTAGTATGCCCCGTAAAAAGTTTGATGCGACTCGTCAAAGCGCCTACTATCGCGATTTTTTCTCCAAATTAGAACCTAAAGGCAATAATAAGGGCCTTAGTCCCGCGCCTGTTCTTGTTGATCTGTCTAGTGGAGGCGTCTATTCTCGGAATTTGAGACTTTTTCAGACGTCCGAGTTCTCCTCATTCCTCGTCGAACAACTAAGGCGATTATCTAGTTCCTACGATTCCGACGGCGGGGGTCGTCCTGACTATGAAGAGTGGGACGGCTCCGGCTCGTCCCTTGTTTATTTTTGGAATAATCCCGAGGATGACTTTCAACCCCTTCCTGGCGTGCAACAAGTGGAATTTATCGGCGGGGGTTCTGTGGATTTTGAGCCTCCGACGTTTGACGAGGCCCCGCCCTTTGAGTTCCCTGATGGTTTCGATCTCGGCCCTGACTCGTCCGACTGGTCACAAAAGGTCTTGGACGCTTCGTCGCAACTTCGCGACAAACTCGAACCCCTCCGGGGTCGGTTCCTGCCATTGTTCGAAGATCTGAAAGATGTTGATCCAGTGCATCGCGTCCGATTCAATTCGTCAAACGAGATTGGCTTCCTCTCGTCGATCCCGATCAACCTGGATTTTGATTTTTCCGGCGGTTCGCTCGGATCACCGGTTGTCTCTGCCCTCTCGCTGATCCGCTCCGTCCTGGTCGTGCTTATTTATGCGGTGTTGATCTGGGTGATCTTCTGTGACGTTACAAAACGAGAAAAGGGGGCCGATGATGATTAAAAACCTTTGGGAGTCATTTTGGGAAGCGTTTAATCGGTGGGCCGTCAATATACTGGGTTGGCTTGAGAATACCGCCCTAGAATTCCTTAAAAAGTTAGTAGTAAACGCGATAAATACGGCTCTGGTCGTTGCTGATATGATGTTAACGCTCGAACTCTGGGCGGTTGATCTTGTTCTTTCGCTCGTTGATCTCCCCGAGTTCTCCACTCAGACGGTTGATTTTATTCGCACTTGGTGGGGTCGTTTCGACCACCTTTTACCGCTTTCGGAATTGGTTACGGCGTTAAATATCCTTCTTGCGTGGCGTCTTGGGTTCTTCGCTCTTGGCTATGTTTGGAAGTTCTTCTTTAAGATCACCCTTAAACTGTTTGTAGCGTTCGCGACGCTTCGGCGTCTTGCGTCTTAGGGTTGGGGGTGACCCGGCGCGGGGGCCTGGGGGCGCGAAGCCTTGCGAAGCGAAGCGCCCCCCCTGCGCCCTTTTGGAGATAGATATATGTTAACGATCATCGAGGGAAAACCTGGATCAGGCAAAAGCTATTACGCGACTTTACAAATTTCTGAGGTTGTCAAGCAAAAGCGCAAGATTTACACCAACTTAAGCCTCAACCTTGAAGCGCTGAGCGCTTATGTTGGCTTTGATGCGTCGCAATACGTGACCCTCCTAGACGATGACTTTTTAAAGCAAGATAAAAGCCTTGCGCCGATCGGCGGAAAAAAGCCCCCGACTGATTCCCCTTATTATTGGTGGAATAGATTTGACAATGGCTCCCTGATCGTGATCGACGAGATCCAGCGGATTTTGATGAAAACCCCCGAGAAACTGGATCAGCCTTTGACTGATTACTTTTCTAAGCACCGGCACAGAAAACAAGATTGGATCTTTATCACGCAACATATGACGGGGTTATCTGTTGTAGTCCGTCGTAATGTCGAGAAAGTAAAAAGCGTTTTAAACGCGAAGTCTCAACGTTTACCGTTTCCGCTATGGATCAATGGTGAAGATGTGCAGATGCTTCTGCACGGTTTCGGGGTTGATCGGCAAGTCTTTCGCGTCAAACAAGGTTATCTTGAGGGAACCTATCGTGTCAAATACGATGACGGATACGAGATCGTCCAGATCAGACCCGAGATCTTCGCGCTGTATTCGACGCATACGCTAGACGCGCACAGTGGGCAATGTGATCGCCCGCTTCCTTACAAACAGACCGGTAATGTCAAAGTAAATGCCGTTTTGTGGTTTTTGAAGAAATACGCTCCCGGCGTAGGTTTCCGCCTTGGGCTCTGCCTTGCTGTGATCTTTGGATTCGTGGCGCTCCTTTTCAACGTGATCCCGTCCTTTATCAATAACTTTTCACGCTCGCAGATTAAGGCAGACGAGGAAGTGCCGGCGCCTATAGCGCCGAGCGCTTCCTCGTCGGTGACCGCTCCAAGTGTCGCAACAATGGAGCCCCCTATTTTTGACGAGGTCGGCGCCGTTCCCGAGTTCCCGCAGATCGTGACCCCTAAGAATTCGCCCTATCGGGTCGATCTGCGCAAGGGTATTTTCTATGATCCAGACACGGGGGATATCAAGAAGATCCCTAAATGACGGGAGCGCTTAGCGCTTACGCTGAGGCCGGCCCCTCTCTTTTTCTCTTTCATGGTCAAGCCCCCCCCTTGGGGGGGTTTGGGGGGGCATGAGGTATCATGACCGCTTGCGAAAATTCGCGGCGGGTGAAGGGGGCGCGCGGTCGCCCCCTTCTGGGGTGCGGGGTAAAACCCCGCAAGGTATGCGCTTTCTTTTGCATTGATTTATAAAGTGTTTCTAAAATCCCGGCGCATTAGGCGCCGGTCAATCTTAGCCCCTCCGGGGCTCTTCGTTGCGCCTTCTTTGTTTTTTCCTGACCGCTTGCGTTTTCGGCTCCGGCGCCGTCGCCGGTCAGGGGGGCGGGGGGTGAAACCACCCGCGGGGGTTTGGGGCTTAGCCCCAAGGGCTTTTGACGACATTTGATCCCTTCGGAGGCGGTTGAACTTCTCAGCGCCTACACCGGGCGTAGATGACCGCTTGCGCGTTCCGCAGGGGGTCCAGGGGGCGGGCGGTTCCCGCCCCTCTGGCGGGGTGCGGGGCTGGCCCCGCTTGTGTGGGGTGTGGGCCCCCACACGGGGGGTAGGGCACGACCCTGGCAAGGGTCGCACCGTAGGGGGACGCCTTTTTTTCGCAGAAAAAAAGAATAGCGTCCCCCTTAGCGCTTAAAGAATTTTTTTTTAAAAAATTCTTTTCAATCGCGTCCCAAGTAAAGCTCTAGAGAAGAAAGATAAAGATTTTTCTAAAATGCTCCGATTATACAAAAGCCCCCCTTGTTGTCTTTCCATTGCTAGAGGTCAAAAAATGAAAGAATATCTAAAGATCTTGATCTTGCTGATGCTTTGCATCGTTCCATCTTGCAAAACGGCGCCCGAAATAAAACCGACCGTCTCGCGCCTCGTCGCTGATCCGCTCGAAGTTGAGGCGCACTTGTTCACGTTCATGGCTCGCGAAGGCTCAACGCTTCGCGACTTGTGCGACGCTTTAAACGCTGATCTTGAAACTGACATTTATTTTACAACGAACCCCGAGGATCCCTTTCCTGGTGGTTTCGTTGAGCTAACGAGCGCCCAACTCGTTGACCTCCTAACGTCGCAAGGGTACACCCTCCGGCGTTTCGGATCGATGGTTTTGATTGAAAAAATACCTCTCAAGATATCGACCTTGGATAATGTGCAGGCGGGTAATTTTGAAGAATGGCAAAAGGCCCGCGCCCTTCTTCCGACCTTCCAAAACTCGGCGGCGCTTTACATTGTAGAGACGAGCCAAGGCGCTGATCTCGGCGCCTCGTCTGATCTTGTGATCAGTAGCGCTGACTTTTTCCGTCAACTTTCCATAGAGACCAAGAATATAAGCATCTCCGGCTCTCTTTCTGGATCGGACAAAGTGAAAAAGATTGTCTTTCCCCTCTCAGACGTCCCGTATGTTTACGATTGTACAACCGACAAAACCAAGGAAGAAAGGACGGTTTCCGATGCTGGGACTAGCACCGTAAGCGGTTATAAAAATTTTCAGGCGGGTTTTAAACTTAGGGTCAAGGCTGATCCGCTTGGCGCTGGTTACATCGTAACGTCTGAGGTTGAGTCGAGCGCTTGGACTGGCGACCTTGAAAAGTCCACGAACTCGGCGCAGTCGTCTATATATGTGCTTCCTGGTCAAGTGGCGCTCGTTGCTGATCTTGAGGACTTCGAAGACTCCCGAGGGCTTAACGTGTTAGGCGTTGACTTTCTCAGGAAAAAAAACAGAAAAAAAATATATTTGTCGCTTGACAAATAGAAAAAAGAATGTTAAAAAATAGCCGTCCCCTTCAAGGGGGGTTGAAATATAATCCATTGCAAGAGGTCAAAAATGGACTACACAAAAATGATGCAACGTTATGCCCCCAAGTTCGAGCTTACCGGTTTTGCCGTCCCCCGAGAGTCGCAAGACGTGATCTTGCCGTCAATCGTTTGGCCGGGTGGTCAAGTTGTCCTTCAATCTGAATTGCTCAGCCCGTACCTCCAAGAGCAAGCGTGCGTACACGTTCGCGGGTTCCTTCGCTCAGATCGTGGCGTAAGACTTAACCTTGACGTTGAGTCGGTCGATCTTGTCCCTGAGGATCGCGTATCTCGGAAAATCCTTGGACAGTTTAACGCTGTGTCAAGTGATTGGGTAAAACTTCAGCCTTGGCAGTTCGAAGAAAACGGCAAACTTCAAAAGGGCATGGCCTTGATCATGGAAGTCCTCGGCGGTCAATTGCGCTTTTCTACTACGATTGGAGACGGGATAAAGATAGAACCCGGCGCGCTAGATGCGGAGGTTCAAGGGATACAGTTGACCACTAGAAATAAAACGATCCGACGAGCCGTCGGGGATTCTTACCAAGTCCTTGAAATTATTCCCGCTCGTGTCTTCGCGGTTCGCGCTGATCGTGCAGATCGTAAGCCTGCGAAAGATGAGGGGGTGCAAAAATGAGACGCGAAGTAATACCCGGCGTAGATCGTCCCTTGACAGATTCCGAGATTACTGATTTCTTTGGGCCTGCTGTTCAAAAGAAAGACGAAGAATACAAGGAATTTATCCGTCAAGGAGGCAATCTTGACGGATGGGCTAAGTATGATGCCCAAAAAGAAAGAGAGAAAAAGAGGGGGGAAGATCTGAAAGATCTTGTTAGAAAGTCTCGCTTTCTTGAGTGGTTCGAATTGACGGGAGGCGATCTTTCCGAGTTTAAGAAAGAAATCCAGGAAGGTGATTCCCTTGAATTGGAGTCGATGGCTACGGAGTTGCTTTTTAATCATCAAAATTTCTGCGAGAATCAAAATCCAAACAATTTTGATCGGCTCGCCGAGGATCTTGAATTTGTTGCGCTTCTTTGCCGTGAATATGCAGATTTCATGCGAAAGGTAAAGGATAAAGCTTGACCTCCCCGCAATGGGGGCGGGGCTCCTCCGGGGGCCCCGTTTTTTTGGCTTGTTACTCTCTTAGTAAGTAACAAGAGACCTTTTTTTATCGTTCTTTTGTCCCCCCCGGCGTTAGCCGGGAAAAAAGGGGACAAAACCACCCGGAAGGGCCGATAATGGCATATATTCATCTAGATGGTGGGCTTGAATTGTTCGCCGATGCTGTGACGATGACTAACGAGGCGACTCGTCGCGACATTGTTTTTCAATGGCGTGGCGGTCGCAAGTTTTGGAAGCATTACGAGATCTTGCCCAAAGCTGTTCACGTCGGCCCCTTCCCTTATGTTTGCCTTAAAGATGAGGATAAAAATCTTGTTTACGTCCTGATCGTCGACGACCCTCGCGCTAATGTTGCGCGTTTTCGTCTTAGAGTTTCAGCGCAGTATCTCATAAAATCACGGTGCGACGGTTTCGAGGATTTTGATCAGTTAAAAGACAAGCTCGCGAAGTTGTGCGCTGTCTTCGGTGTCGCTCGTGACTTTATAAAGGTGACCCGTCTAGATATCTCCGTTGACGATCTTTTTTTCAAAGTTGATGAAGTGATCCAAGCTGATCGGGCTGATCTGATCCGTGCAAGGTTTCGAACCGTAACGACTGTGCAAAATGACGAGGGAAATTCTATTACGTTTGGGCGCGGATCTGGCGCTTGGCAAGTATGCGTCTACGATAAGACCGCGCAAGAAAAAGATCTTGCGAAGCTCTCCTATATTTACGATCGCTTGACAGATTCCCTCCCTGATTCGGTTTTAAATTCCTTCAAAAAGCTCCCGCGGATCACTCGTCTAGAGTTCCGTTTTTTTCGGGAACTCCTTCACTCTTTGAACATGTCGACCCTTGAGGAAGTTGATCTTCCGGCGCTCCTTACGTTCGCTCGTGATAACTTCAAGATCCTGGAAACAAAATCGACCAATCAGAAATATGAGATAATATCCCCAAATTACGGGCGCTTGTTTTCTTCGCAAGATTGCGTAAAATATCATAGAACTAGAAAAAGACCATCGGGTGACATAACGAGGCGGGCTTTAAAATGTGCGTGCACAGTAATATCAAAACACTTGGCAAGATCATTATCCTCGGACTTGTCCTGGTCGCTTGTTGTGGATCAGATTTGGCAAAAGGCGCGGAGCCTTTGCGAATCGTTACAAATTCCGACAAATACCCGGCAGATTCCGGCCCCTTCTTATCTGTTCAGCCTGTAGACGGTAGCTGGTCGGCTCCCTATCAGTTGCAAGCTGTGCGTTATGTTTCGTTCCTTCCCTCGGATGTAGTTCTTAATGCTTCGGGTTATTATTCGCCGTCAACTGGCAAGGCCTATTTTTACGTAAGCGACGCCCGCACTATTTACATGCCCGGGCCTTATACTGGAATTGCTGTGGCCGTAAACAATAACCTTGATCGGTTCGGGCTCGGTTCGGTTTTAGATCGTCAACGTCAGATAGACGCCTTGTATTTTGCCCCGCCTAAGGTCGTTGATCCGTCCGATCTTGGGTCTAAGCTCCTCCAACTCCTTGCGGTCTGGGTGATTGGTGCCCTAGTCTTCGCGCTTCCGGTGCTTGTCCTCGTGCTCGGCTGGCGCCGATTGTTCCAACTGTTTTTGATTCATGAGATCGGAAAAACTATACGAGGTTCTGACGATGGAAGAGAAACTTGATGCTGTCGTTATGGGCTTCATCATTAGTAATATAATTTTTTGGACGTCGCTTGGCGTCGCCTCATTCTATCATCTTTTTAAGAGGTTTTAACATGAAAAAGATTGGCTTCCTCTCCCTGATTCCTCTCCTTGGTTCTGCTGGTTCCGCCTTTGCAGAGATCACCGCGTCACAAGTTCCCACAACTGAGATCGTCGATGCTAGTGGGTTTGGTTCTTCGCTTCTCGCAAGTCTTCAACCCTGGATTGTTGGCGCTCTTGGCGTCGCTGTTGGCGTGCTAATCGTCTACCTTGGATGGCGTTTGTTTAAGCGGTTCACCAAGTAGTCTAATAACATACAGATTGAGGGGGTTTGGCTCGTTGCGCGAAGCGTAACGAGTTAGACCCCCGCGCTTCTTTTGGGGGGTGGTTGATGTGGAAACAATTGACTTTATACTTGGCGTGCTTCTTTTTTTTGTTTTCATTGAAGGTCTCAGAGGGATTTGAATGGGAATCTTATGATCAAGAAACTGCTAGTAAATCTTTAAGATTTTCATCTGGCGGGGTGGCTGGTTCAGATCATCCCTCTTTTAATGGGTGGCTTTATGCCTTCGCTTATAAAACGACCTCGGACAATGCTATAAATCAAGATGGCAGTGGCTTCTTTTTCGGAATGTTGCACGCTGGCAAGCTCTTTTATAGCGTAGCTTATGCCCTTGACATTTCGTCCGAGGATTTAGAGCATTTTTGGTACAGTTTGATCTATTTTCAAGGTTCCGGTTATGACGGCTGGTATTTGTTTAGAACTTACAAGGTAGACATTTCTACTGCTCCTCCTGATTCTCTCGCGAAGCTTACCCGTTATGATTTTACTACTTGGGATATAGTCGGCCTTTCCATGAGTTCCGCCGATGCTGATGGATCGGTGCCGATAAATCCAGGGCGGGGCCTTTCTATTTTTGACTATACTTTTAGTATGCCCCGTAAAAAGTTTGATGCGACTCGTCAAAGCGCCTACTATCGCGATTTTTTC
>SFUB01000062.1 GCA_004561785.1 bacterium
TTTCATTTCGATGGTGCCGCCTGCCGGGATCGAACCAGCAACCTACTGATTACAAATCAGTTGCTCTACCATTGAGCCAAGGCGGCAATGGGCTTATTTTACTCCGCCCCCGTCCTTAGGGGAACCGCAAAAAGAAAACCGGCCCAACGAGGCCGGTTGATTGTCTGGTGGGTGTTACTGGGATCGAACCAGTGACCTCTTCCGTGTGAAGGAAGCGCTCTCCCCCTGAGCTAAACACCCTCTTTGCCGATGGCTTTGCTATTATCCGCGTTTCCCCGGTTTTGTTCAAGGCGTTTTGCTTGCCAATGGACTTATCCGCCCAATAAAGGCTACTCAATGTCCGTTATGTCGCGGTCGCCTTTCACGATGACTTTCTTCGGATAAATGCCTCGGAGGCAGCTTAAAGGATAAACTCTGCTGCCTTCGCCCACGATCGTTCCTGGGTTCAAAACGGAGTTGCATCCAATTTCGACGCCCTCGCCTAGAAAACAGCCGACTTTTTTGAGCCCGGTTCTGAAATTCATGGACCCGCGGATCATGATTTCGCCTCCGTCCTGACGAAAGTTCGAGCAAATTGCCCCGGCCCCCAAATGGGAATGGGAGCCGAGGATCGAATCGCCGACGTAGTTGAAATGGGGAACGTGAACGCCTTCCAAAAGAACGCAATTCTTGAGTTCTGTGGAATTGCCGACGACACAGCGAGGAGAGACGATAACATCCCCGCGAAGATAGGCGAAGGGTCTTATTTCCGTCCCCTCTCCGAGGATAGCGGGGCCTTCGATCACAGCAGAAGGCGCAATTTTGACGTTGGGTCCGACTAGGATCCCCCTTTCCTCGTCATATCCATATCCTTGGATCCCTCGATGAAGAGCCAAAACCAAAAATCCGTGAATATGGGGAAGAATCTCCCAAGGATACTCACGCCCTTCAAATAACGGCAGGAACTCCTCTGGGATGGCTTTGAACAAGTCCTTGGTTTTGATTTGAACGTTTTTCATGGGATATTCAGCGCCTCCTAAAAACGGTTCATTCGAGCGGCTTGTTTTCGGAGTTGTCTCCCGCTTGCTTCTCTTTCCGTTTTTTAATCAGAAAACGGATCAGAAGAACCAGGCCATAAACCAAGACGGTCAAAACGATGGTAGCCATGTATCCGCCCGTATCGATCCCGACATCGGTCCACCTTCCAGAACGCCCGGGGGTATAGAGCTGAATGAGTTCTGAGAATCCCGCCAACGCGAAGCCAAGCACGGAGCTCATCAAAAGCCCAAGGAAGCGAGGGAGCCTCTTATCAAAGAAGAAGAACAGGAAGCCCACGGAAAATAAGGCCGTGAAGGCAAATAGCATAAAATGGCCAAGGGATTTGCGGACAATCAGGGTGAGCTGAGCCCAGGTGAACCGATAGTTCTTCGCCACCTTGAACGTGATGTTCATCGCATAGGATTGGAGACCATTGGAGTAAACGATGCGAATGGTATCTTCTCCCACCCCGACCGTAGAGACATTTCCGGCCTTGTCCACCCTGACCGCATGGGGAGAGGAGGATCCTTCGGCGTAGGAGAAGGAAAGATTCGAAGACGTGGAAGAAAGATTGGTGCGAACGAAGATCGCATAGGAGGAGCCGTATTCAAGGCTTGCGACATAGCCGGTGATATTGCCTTCTCCATCTTTTTTGATCTCGCAAGAAGGGAATTTCATCTTCTCAACGTCCAGCGTAAAGGGGCTGACCGTGTCGACAACTTTGATCTTTTTCGTTTTGTAGACCGATAGATTGTCTTGGCTGGTGGCCCGAACCTCGGCCTCCCCGACTCCGATTGCGGAGATGAATCCGCTATTGATGTCTACAGCCACGACAGAGGGATCGCTGCTCGTGAAGGTAACCCGCTTGTTCGTCACGTCTTCCGGAAGACTCACTTGGGCTTGAACGGTGGAGCCCAAAGGAACGATGGACCCATCTTCTTTCCCGATGTTGAACTCATTGGGGGAATCAAGGAGTCTCAAAGACAAGGAGAATCCGTTCATCTCAACCGGGACATAACTGACACCGACGTTCAGTGAGAAGGTTTTGAAATCCGTTCCATCTAGAGAAAGGACGAGCGACAAGGCAACCGGTTCCCCAGACGCGCTTCTGCGGATGCCCATGACCGCAAGACTGTCTGAGGACTGGGCCAGGCTATTTTGGTTTTCGGGAAGAACAAGTCGACAATCGAAATCATGAGCAGGGGCCTGCAGCGTCACGCCATCGGACAATTCCGTCACGAATTGGCCTTGGACATGGAATGTCGCAACCTCCCCTTGTCCAATCGTAATCGTTTCGCCGGAATAGGGTTCATCGTTCACGAACAAAGAAAAGTCATTGGGACGGGAAACCCCTTTGATATAGAAATCATAGGTCGAGGATATGAGAGTTGAAGAAAGGGTGATTTTGGCCTTTCCTTCTTTAAGGAATTTGATCGCGGTTATCTTGCCGTTTGCCAACGTGGTTTCCAAGAGGCCATCTTCCGCCTCGATGGTTGCGGTCAAATTCGCGCCGCCCAAGGCGTTTTTGACAGAACTCGTCGTTCCCTCTTCATAGTCTGCTTGGATGGCGGTGGCGAAAAGGTCCTTGAGATAGGTTATCTCAGGATGTTCTTCAAGGTTATTGGTAGATTGGCTGGTATAGGTCTGACCAACGTAGAATTCAGTGGGCGCATTGGAATCGTTTGAAAGATGGCGATAGGAGAATCCGGTGATGACGCTGGAATTCGTAATCGCCTCATAGGAGAAGGGCAATTCAATGCGATGGGCTTCGTCTTTTTGGGTTTTGTCCGGATAATAGTAGACCTTGCCGGACAAAGGAAGAGAAGAGGCGCTCCCTTTATAAGCCATGGAAAAGGAATTGTATTTCCGGTTGGGAGTCCCAAAGAGGTTTGATGGGAAAGAAGAGCCATCCCCTTGAACGATTTCGTAATCGAAATTGTTTTGATAATAGTCCTTCGCGGCAAAGCCGGAGACGAAAGGAATGGAGAAGCTCACGTTCTCGGCGATGACTTTATGGTTCATGGCGGGATCGGTCAGCGTGATGAAGTGGAACTTGCTTGCGGCAACATCGCCTTTCAAATGGTCCCTGGTGATCTTTTTGATCGGCTTGATGGCAACGCTGAGGGGAGAGGACGAAACCCCGCCATAGGAAGCCGAGAAGGTCACTTGTTTCTCCGCGAAATCGTCAGCACGGGTCGCTTCTTTATCCTTAAGATTCAGTTTGAAGGAGAATTCTCCCAAGGCAGAGCTGAGGATATTGCTCACGCTTACGAGATCCTCGCCTTTTTCGAAGTTTACATGGAATTCTTTGGGATCGAATTTGGCGGCGGGATTCGTGTAATTCCCTTTCACGGTCAAAGAAGCGACGTTGTAGTTCAAATAAGAGCGGGGGTCGTTTAAGGAAATGCTTTCAATCTCAAAAGAAGGGTCTTCAATCGGATTGACGTGGATGGACAAGGAATCGTATTTGTCGGGATTATCTTCGCTCATCACCGTCACAATGGCGTCCCCGGCCGATAAGGCTTTTACGTCTCCGCTATCCGCGTTTACATCCAAAATATCGGGGTTTTGCGTTCCAAACCTAACGGTTTTGTTAGAAGCGTTCTTGGGAAGAACGCTCACCGAAAGACTTATGCTCTCGCCTACGTTTAAGACAGTCTTTTTACTGGAAAGGGCCACGGACTCGACCTCAATCTTGCTGCAGACCAACGTGAAGGCCTTGGAAAGAGAGGCTTTCTGATCGCTGGTGACCGTCACTTTGCTCGTGCCCGGTTCCAAGAAAGTGATGTTTTGTTTTGACTGATCAACCTCCAGCAATTCGGGATGGTCAATTTCCCATTTCAACGTTTTATAGGAGGTGTCGACGGGACTATAGGAAACGGAATAAGCAAGAGTGTCCCCGGCATGGAAGGAGCGGCCTTCGATGCTTTCGGCGAAGGTGATGTTGAAGTCTTCGATATCCTTGAGGGCGTTCTTGTCGTAATTCCTATCGATCATATCTTGGACTTGGCCCGTAATGACGTCGGATTGCTTCGATGAATGGTCTCCATCGATCGCGCTTTCGATTAAAATCGTCAAAGAAGCGCCTATGTAGGCGCCAAGGCAAACGAAGGAAATGCCTTTTTTGAGCCATCTGGCCTTTTTCATACTCATGAATTATAAAAAGGAGTGAGGGTTCAGGATAGATTAAATAACTTTTTTTCCTAAGAAAAACCTTAGCGGATTTTGATGTCGCCGGAGGAAACGAAGAAGGGCGTTGAATAGTATAAGCGGCAGAGGCTCACCATCGTCTCAACGTCTTTGCAGCCTAAGATCTCATTGCAGGAATGCATGGCAAGCTGAGGCAGGCCTATATCGGCGGAGAGGAAGGAAATCTCGCCGTTGGAAAGGTTTCCCAAGGTGCTGCCGCCCCTTAGATCAGAACGGTTGGTGAATTCCTGAAGCGGGAGGTTTTCTTTCTTCGCTAGCAGGCGCAGCAAGGCGGCGGAAAGACCGTCGGTAGTATAGGACTGATTTGCGTTGTATTTAATGAGAACGCCCTCATTCAAGGAAACATGATGGCCTTCTGCGGAGAATTCCGGGTAATTCGGATGATAGGCATGGCCATTGTCGATCGAAAGCAGGAACGACCTCGCCGCGGCCTCTTCTTTCCCATAGCCATAGAAGGCGCAGATTCTTGAATACACGTCTTTCAGGAAAGTGGAGTTCGCCCCTTGACGGGTCAAAGAGCCAACTTCTTCGTTGTCGAAACAGCAATACAGGCAAACGTTCTCTTTGTTTTCGCTTTCAAGGAAGGCGTAGAAAGAGGAATAGGCGCTGCTTAAATCGTCTTCCCTTGGCGAAAGGAGGAATTCGGAATCCTTTCCAAGGACCCGAGCATTTTCCCGAACATAGAGGAACAAATCATGAGAAAGGATTTCTTTTCTTTCGAGTCCCGCTTCTTTCGCCAAAAAGGCATTGAAATCAAAATCCGGGTCAGCCGTGCCAAACAAGGGGATCAGATCCTTTGCCGCGTTGAATTCTTTGCCTTGGTTAACGCCACGGTCAAAATGAATGCAAAGAGAGGGGATGTCCAAAAGGTCCCGATCGACATCGATGAGTTTGGAATGGACTCCGGACTCATCGGAATAAAGGATCCTGCCGGCGAAAGAAAGAGCCCGGTCCATCCAGGTATGGTAGATTCCGCCGCCATAAGGCTCCGTCATAAGGGAAAGGAACCTTCCATTCACCCTGATGGGATTGGGCTTGATTTTGAAGGTAGGAGAATCGCTGTGGGTCGCCGTGATGTGGAAGGAAAGGGCATCGCTTTTCTTTGGGAGAGCAAAGGCGATGAGCGAAGAGTCATTCCGCTTCACGAAATACCCTTTCCCCTCTTCGAGCCGCCAAGAGGTGCCTTCCATTAACGGAGTAAAACCTTGGCTCAAAAGTTTTTCTTCCAAATTCGCGATGACGTGGAAACAGGAATGCGAATTCGAAAGATCCGAGATAAGTTGTTGCAAATGTTCCATAATGCTTCAATCGGCTTGGCCGATGCTCCTTAGATAGCGATTCAAGATAACGACCGCGGCGGTGGAGTCGATGTGATGTTTTTGCTTCTTCGACTTCTCGCCGTTTTGATGCAGCAATTCGGCCGCTTCGACCGTGGAATTGCGTTCATCCACTTTTTTGATGGGGATTCCGGGATAAAGGGGTTCGATTTTATGAATGAAGCTCTCCACGATCGGGGTCATCTCACAAGGGTCTCCGGAAGGGTAAGTCGGCCATCCAATCACGATCGTTTGAATCTTCTCGCCCTCCAATTCTTCCTGCATGAGCTTAATCGCGTCTTTGTATTCCCCCGCTTTGAAGCGGAGGTTTTTGAGAGGGGTGATAAACATTCCGCTATGGGATATCGCCATCCCCAACGACCCCTTCCCCAAATCCAATGCCAAAATGTCTTTTTCCATCCCGCTTATTATGCGTTTGAGACAAAGAAGAAGGAAGAAGAACCAAGCCAAGCTTATCTTATTGGCAACCTGCAATTTCCATTTGCTTCATTGAGCCTGCGCTGAGCCGGAAAGCAGCGCCCTTTTCGTCAGGAAAAAGCCCGATTCTCTTGGCCGAGACATTCTCGCGAATAACGTCAAAAGGTTTTCCAGCCTTGATTCTCAAAATAGCCTAGACACGAAAAAACGCCCGAACCGGGCGTTAATGGTTGAATTGGTGGGCCTTAATGGGATCGAACCATCGACCTTGCGCTTATCAAGCGCACGCTCTAACCAGCTGAGCTAAAGGCCCATTCGCGCTTTCGCGCTTGACTAATATATACCCCTTGCGCGCCCTAAGCAAGCACATTTTTAGACCAATCAGCCAATCCGATTTTCGCGGGATTTCTCGTTTCTTGGTTTGCTTTGCTTAGGCTCTAATGCCTATGCAGATCGGGGGGTCTAGGAATGTTTTTTGAACAAAAAATGCCCCAGGTTTCCCTGAGGCATTGAAGTCGAGAAGCGAGGTTAACGCTTGCTGAACTGCGGAGCGCGACGAGCGGCCTTGAGACCGTATTTCTTACGCTCTTTGACGCGGGCGTTGCGGGTGAGCATGCCGGCGACTTTGAGGGTCTTCCTGTCTTCCCCGGCTTCGAGGAGGGCGCGGGCAAGGCCCAAGCGGACGGCTTCGGCCTGGCCGGTGAATCCGCCGCCTTTGACCATGGCGATGACGTCGTATTTATCTTCGGCGCCAAGCAAAGCCAAGGGCTGTTTGAGATCGAGGATCAAGGTCGAGAAGGGGAAATATTCCTTGACGTCCCTGCCATTGATGGTGATGTTGCCTTTGCCGCTGACGAGGTAGACGCGGGCAACGGAGCTTTTACGACGGCCGGTGCCGTAGTATTTCTTGTTTTCAGCCATGTTGTTTCTCCTTACTTGCTGAGGTCAAGCACTTTGGGTTGCTGACTCTGCTGCTTGTGTTCGGCGCCTTCATAGACGAAGAGCTTCTTCGCCATCTGACGGCCGAGACGTCCCTTGGGGAGCATGCCCCAAACGGCGCGTTCGATGAGTTCGACGGGGAACTCGCGGAGCATGACGCCGGCGCTGCGGGTGCGGAGACCGCCGTTGTAGCCGGAGACGTTGTAATAGTTCTTCTTGTGCTCGCCGCCGTTTTTGCCGGTGAGTTTGACCTTCGAGGCGTTGACGACGATGACATAGTCGCCCGTATCGATGTTGGGGGTGTAGGTGGGCTTATCTTTGCCCATCAAGATGACAGCGATCTTGGAAGCCAAGCGACCAAGAGGGATGTCCGTGGCGTCGACGATGTACCAATTCTTGTTAGCGTTGGCAGATGCGGTCGTGGCCAAGGTGGTTTGACGTTGCATTCTTCTTTTCTCCTATACTGGGACGCTCCTTTTGGAGCTGGAAAGATTATCCGTGTTTTCGAAATCATGGGCAACAAAAGATTTTTATATTTTTAAATTCTCCCGTTACCATCGATATTATTTTGCGTTTTTGATTTTTAGAAACTACGCTTTTTTAACCTACAAAATACGCTTTTAGACTATTCTTCATCCCTAATTTTGCGTAGTATTGTGGCCATGAATCTAAAACAGCTTCGCAAAAGTAAAAAACTCACTCAGGTTCAAGCGGCAGAACTATGCGGCTTGTCCAGGAAGGGCTACCAAAACCTTGAAGAAGGGAAAAACAAGAAAAAGAACTCCTCGACTTTGCTTTATTGTCTGACCCGCCTGGAAGAATATGGCTCCACCCGCCTCCTTAGAGAAT
>SFUB01000063.1 GCA_004561785.1 bacterium
AACCGTCTTCTTTCCTTACATTTTCGGTAGTCCAATAGGAGAAAAACAAATGACCATTGAATTTGCGAACCGCTTAGCCGAACTTAGGAAAGAAAAAGGCTATAGCCAGGAGGACTTGGCGGGAAAGCTTGGGGTTTCCAGGCAAGCTATTTCCAAGTGGGAGAGAGGCGAAGCCACTCCGGATTCTGACAACTTAATCGCCTTATCCTCTTTATACGGAGTTTCCCTGGACGAACTCGTCCATCAGAAACGCGGGGAAGGCAAAGTCCTGGACGACAAAACGGAGGACGACGAAGAAAAAGAGGACAGCGAAGAAAAAGAGCCCGAAACGGAAAGAGAAGAGGAAGAAATGGATCCGCGGATCAGACGCCTTCGTTTGATTGAAGGGATCGTTATCCCGTCCTTGGCTTTGGTGATCACCCTTGTCTACGTTGTGACTGGTTGCTTGTTAGACGCTGCTATGCCCGATCCCTGGGTTTGGAAAATCGGGTGGGTTTTTTACCTTCTGCTTCCCGCCGTATCTTCCTCTTTTGCCTTCGTCAGAACCAAAAATTATGAGCTCATCAGTGGGATTTTGACCCCCTTGGTTGTGATGACCTATATTTTTCTTGGGATGCTCGGTGGCTATTGGCATCCCAGTTGGGTCGTCTTCTTGCTGATTCCGGTGTTTTGGGGAGTGTTCGGCGCAATCAATAAAAAAGCCTCGAAGTGAATCAAGGCTTAATAAGCAAATCGATCAGAGGCCGGCTTTCGCAGCTGCGGCCTCTTCTTTTTTGCGAAGGTATTCGGCCATGAGATCGGAAGGCACGCCATCGGTCTTCACGGCCATGACGCCAGGAACTTCTTCCATCAGGATGATTTCGACCCCGGAAGAGATATCTTCAGAGGCGTATAGGCATCCGCTGCAGGCCCCGGTCATCGTCAAATAAACAATCCCATCGCGGAACCCAATGAAATCGATGTCGCCGCCATCCCGCTGAAGGAACGGCCTTACCTTATCGATCGTTGCTTCGATCTGTTTCTCAATCGCTTCGTCTTCCATAATCGCCCGTCCATTTTAGACTTGCTTGCCCAAGAAGAGAATAGCGTTTTTTGCCCCCATGGGGCAATTTGGCTTGAAGACGGCGCTCTTAACCCCTTTGTTTATTCCCTCCGGCCCTTATAATGCCTTTTGCCGTTTGGGCTTCCGCTTTGGCGGCGCCAGAAACGCGAAAGGAGATCTTATGGCGAAAGAATTAGCCGTATTCGAAAAGTGGCCCTTCAAGGTGCCGAATATCAAATCCGCGATTGCGAAAGAAAAGAGATTCGTAGAGGATTTTAAAGCGGCTTCCAGCCCAGAAGAGGCTTTGTCCATTTGGAAAAAGCACGCAAAAAGCAACGATTTGCTTGAAAATGAAGTCACCCATATATCGGTTCTTTATTCCTTGGACACAACGAACAAGAAATATGAGAAGGCAATGAACGTGGTCAATGAGGGCATGCCTTTGGTCCAGGCCGAGGGGAATGCCTGGAATAAGGCCCTTCTAGAAAGCCCGTACCGTCCTTTCCTTGAGCAAAAGCTTGGCTCTTTGCTCTTCCAAATGACCGAATATCAATTGAAGTCCTTCGATGAAAGAATCGTCGAGGAGTCCATCGAGGAGAATAAGCTGACCATGCAATACGGGGCCTTGATCGCCTCGGCAAAAGTTCCGTTCCGCGGACAGGTCTATAACCTTCCCCAAATGGGGAAATTCATGCAGGACGTGGATCGGGAAACCCGCAAAGAGGCCTCGGAAGCCTATTACTCTTATCTCGATGCCAACATCAAAGACAAAGCCGAGGAAATCTACGATTCCTTGGTGAAGGTCCGCACCAAAATGGCGAAGAAACTCGGCTACGCTTCTTATACGGATTTGGCTTATTTCCGGATGAGCCGTTTTGATTACACCAAGGATGACGTCGCAGCCTATCGCGAGCAGATTCGTGAAATCGTCACGCCGATGGCCGCCAAAATCACTCAAGCCAATCTTAGGCGGATCGGCATTCGCTCACCTCGTCTATACGATTTGAGCCTTACTTTCAAGGAAGGGAATCCCCTCCCAAAAGGAACGACCGATGACAAGATCGAGGCCGCTAAGAAGATGTACGCGGAACTATCGCCGGAGACCGGATATTTCTTCTCCTTCATGGCCGACCATCACGTCATGGACCTAGAAGCGAAGCCTGGCAAGCAATCCGGGGGATACATGACTTATTTCCCCAAATATGGAATCCCGTTCATCTTCTCCAATTTCAACGGAACAAGTGGGGACGTGGATGTGCTTACCCATGAATTCGGTCACAGTTTCCAAGCCTATATGGCAAGAGGAATCAAAATTCCAGAATACCGTTCTCCGACCATGGAAAGCTGCGAAATCGACTCGATGTCCATGGAGTTCTTCGCGGAGCCTTGGATGAACCTCTTCTTTGAAGAGCCGGACAAATATCGTTATGTCCATCTGGCCGATTCCATCACCTTCTTGCCATACGGGGTCACGGTAGACGAGTTCCAGCATTGGGTTTACGACAACCCCGACGCCACGCCCGCGGAAAGAGACGCGAAATGGCATGAGCTGGAGGAAAAGTACACCCCTTATAAAGTCGCTTTGTATAAGGACTGCCCCTACATGGCGACCGGCCATCGTTGGCTGACCCAATCCCACATCTTTGAGTGCCCCTTCTATTACATCGATTACACCTTGGCCCAAGTCATGGCTTTCCAGTTCTTCAATCTGGACCGGAAGAATCACGCCTTGGCTTGGAAGCGTTATTTGAAGCTTTGCAAGATGGGAGGCAAATATCCATTCCGCTCCTTGGTCAAGAAAGACGGCATGAAAGATCCCTTTGAACCGGGCGTCGTGAGCAAATCCATCAAACCTCTCCTGAAAGTCCTTAAGTCCTATAACGTGGACTGAGACAACAAAAGGCGAGAGAACGGGCCCCAGCCCTCTCTCGCCTTTTTCTATTTGCGGAAGTCGCCTTCCGCGCAATCTTTGGTCTGCCCTCTTGAAGAAGGGGGCACAAGAAAGATAGCTTCGACGCCTATTTGGCGTTTTGATTCAGATCCAGCAGCGAATCCCTGAAATCGATCACCAAACGCCTTTGTTTGGGGCTCAAGCCACGAAGGTCAAGGAAATACGCCGGTGGCTCAATTCCATGGTTTTTGCTGATTCGAAGGAGATTCGCGCGATTGGTTTTGTCAGGCTCGCAAATGCCCTTCTTCCAGTTGTGAAGGCTTTGTCTGGAGAATCTTCCCTCTTTCGCGATTTCCTCCAAAGTCATGTGGCAAACTTCTTCCAACATGTGAATGAGTTCGAAGTAATCGATTTCAAGTTTCACCACAAAACAATAATGCCTGCCAAGGTCTTTGGCTTCTTCCAAAATCTTTTACAAAAAACAATTGGAAAAGAACATGAAAATAAAATTACGCAGGAACCTCCGCATAAAAAACGTAAAACGGAATTTTACAGTCCAAAAAAGACTATCAGAAATAGAATTTCTTTTTGAGATAGTCAAAATAGTATTGGGGATTCAGCTTTTCTTTCGTCACCGTTTCCAGCCATTCTTCCGGGTCTCTCCAATCATCTTGGAAGTCCTTTTCCGTCAACCAAAGAAGGACCGGCTTCAGATTGCCGTCTTGAACGAAGCCGTGTATGTCAAAACTCTTTTCCATGGCTTTTAGGATCTGCGCCCCATAGATGTTGCCTAAGGCGTAGGACGGGAAATAGCCAATCTCTCCATCCGACCAATGGATGTCTTGAAGACATCCTTCGGAATCGTTCCTCACCTCGTAACCAAGGTACTCCTTATATTTCCTATTCCAGATTGATGGCACGTCTTCGCATTGGATGGCCCCATTGATAAGGTCTTTCTCGATTTCGTAGCGGATGATGATGTGCAGGGGGTAAGTCAGCTCATCCGCGTCACAGCGGATGGCGCCCGGCTGAACCTCATTCAGAAGACGATAGAATTGTTCGTCTGTCATCTTCGCAAATTCTGGATCAAGGTCTTTCGCCGCGAGCTTCTTCAGCGTGGGCGCGAGTTCTTTGGACCGGCCGAGGATGTTTTCGTAAAAGCGGGAATGGGTCTCACAGATCGCCGCGGTCGCCAAGCCTTCCGCGTAATCTTGATACATCTCCTTCCCCCAGCCTTGGAACTCTAGGCAATGCCCGCCTTCGTGGAGGATCGTGAACAGGGCGCTGCGGAAGTCTTTCTCGTAAAGGCAGGTCAGGCGGATGTCGTTTTCGCCTAGGGCGTTGGAGAAGGGGTGGGGGGATTCTGCCAGGCTTCCGCGTTTCTTGTCAAAATGGATTAAATCCAGTAGGTCATCGGCAAGTTTCTTTTGCAATTCCTTTGGATAATCTTTGATTTGCGGTCTTTTTTCTTTCTTTGAAGCCTCCACGTTTTTGCGGATCAAAGGAATGAGAAACTCTTTGAGGGGATTGAAGATCGCGTCCAGCTGGGCGGAGGTCTCCCCGGGTTCATAAAGGCTCAGGCAAGCATCGTAAAGGCTTTGCCCTTCCTTCCTCCTGAGGGAGGCTTCCTCTCTTTTGGCTTCAATGCACTTCTGCCATTTTGGAAGATAAGAACGGAAGTCGTTTTTATCTTTCGCCTTCCTCCAGGCTTCGTTGGACTCGCGGTACGCTTTCTGCCATTTCGCGTATTGATCAACGCTGACCTTGGCCATGAAATCCGTTTCTTCCTGAAGGACGCGGACGACCTTCGCCCTCCTGGGGTTTCCCAGTCCTTCCTCATTTACCTTTCGCAGGGCTTTTAAAAAACCTTCCTCCTGATATAAGGAGGCCAGTTCTTCTTCGTAAGGGGCCAATAAATCTCCTTCTTGAGAGAGCCCTTTTTCCGGGCAAATCGTCTGAAGGTCGAAACCCAAAACTGCCAGAAGATGATAAAGCCTCCGCTTCTTTGCCAGGTAAACCGTCAATTCCTTCCATGCTTCTTCCATTTTCTTCTCCTTCCTGTTGGACTTTTTCCAACCGAATATCCCGAATAGCAGCAAGCCGACGCCCAACCCCAATATTAAGGAGAAAGACACAAAGGCCATGGCGGTCAAGATCACATCCCGGTAAGGGAAGTGCAAATAACCGTCGAGCAAGAGGATGAATGAGAAAACTGCGTATCCGCCGACGATCAAATCAAGGCAGGAGACCAAAAGGCCAAATGGCTGACGCTTCTTCCAATAGGAAATCAGATTCCTGATGCAGAAGAATAAGCGCAGCAAGCCGTAGGCGATTTGGATGTAGAGGGCGAAGCTCCCGCCTTCGGATATGTTGATGCTCCCGATGATCGGCATCCCTGTCGAAAAAGCCGCTGAGCACAGGATCAAGGCCGCGCCTTCATAAACGCAGATCTTTGATTCCTTCATGGAGGCTAGACTTTGATCGTATATATTTCGGTGCAGCGCGTTTTTCCAAAGGAGGGCGCTCAGCCTCAAAGCGGCCAAAGTGAGATAAATCCACCCCACGAGTCCGTAGGCCGGATTCTGGGTTTCGATTGCGGCGATGGTGGAGGAAATGACGGTGATGAAGGAAGAACTGACCAAGATGTAGTTGCCGACGCTGTTTTTGACCCCGTAACGGACGATCCCTTTGATCCGTCTGGGGAGTTTGCCTTGAAGAAGCAAAATCGAGAAAAAGAGACTCTGAGCCAAGGAGCAGAGGAAAAAGACGATCCAAGAAGCTCCGCCGAATTCAAAAGTCGGAGGTAAGACGCCCCTCCCAATTAAATAGGGAAAGAGAAGTCCCAGGAAGAAAGAAAGCCCGGTGCAGAAAGAACAAAGGGATTCGCTGGCGAAGCTGATTCTCTTTTTCTTATAGGGCAGGAAACGCGAAAGCGCCAAAACCGCTTCCGAGCTCGTCTTCACAAAGAGAACCGCCAATGGCAAAAGGCCCAGTTTCGCCGGATTCAGGAAAGGAATCAGGGCGGTTGTTAGCAGCCAAGGGATTGGATAAATCGTGGCGAAGATTCCGTTTAAAAAAGCCGCAAATTCCTTGCATTTAATTTGTTTCTCTCCGGTTTCTTTATGATGACGCCAAACATAAAAGAGGGTGAACCCCCTGCCCAAGGACTCAAAGAGGAAAAAGGAAGCGATTAGGCCATAGACCAAGGAATTCTCATCGGCTTTAGCAATGGCCAGGAACAAGAAGAAGGTCGTTCCGTCCAAAGAGAGGGCCAAACTCAAAAACGCGATGATCGCTCCTTTGATTTTGCTGGCCAGGGAATCCATGGCCTCAGTTTATCATGAATGGCTTTTTTATCATCCAAAAGCGACGTCTAGCGCCATCATGAGGACGAAGCCGGCAAGGAAAGACCAAACTCCTTCGTGGTGGAGTGAATCCTTATCAAACGAGGGGATCATCTCCTCGGCAATGACGTAAAGCATGGAACCCGCGGCGAAAGACAGGGCCCAGGGCATCAAGAAAGAAAGCCAGTAGGACAAAAGCAACCCTACGACGGCGGCGACCGGTTCCACCGCCCCCGAACCCACGCCATAAAGGAATGCTTTGCGGGTGGATTGCGTCTCCGCCTGGAAGGGCAAAGACACCACGGCGCCCTCGGGAATGTTCTGAATCCCGATCCCGATGGCAAGCATCGCCGCCCCGAGATAAGAGGTCCAGGGCGAATCCAATCCGACTTGAGACAAAACCGATCCGAAGGCGATCCCGACCGAAAGCCCTTCCGGGACGTTGTGGATCGTGACGGCCAAGAACATTTTCCCGGTCTTGCCCATTCCCTTTCCGGGAAGGCCCTCGCTTTCGCTGACCGAAGGATGGAAGTGGGGGACAAGCTTATCGATTAAGAACAAGAACCCCGCTCCCAGCAGCACGGCGATGCCGGAGACCAGCACCGAGGGCATATAGGAGACTTCGGCATTAAGACTTGGCAAAATCAAAGAGAAGACCGATGCCGAGAGCATGACTCCCGCGGCGAACCCTAAGAAGATCTGATTCCAAAATGGGCTTGCCTTCTTCTTCGAAAAGAAGAAAACGAAGGAAGAGCCGAGGGAAGTGCAGAAGAAGATGAAGAAGATTCCTAGGGTGGATGCGAGAATGCCGTTCATGGCTAAACGATAGCAAAGAGGAGGAAAAGGAGGAAGGGGGATTTGACTCACGGGGGTGAAAGAAAGCCCGCCGAAGCGGGCGTTTCTCAATGGAAGGCTTTCATGATGAGGGAATTGAGATTGTCGACGAAGGCTTTCTTGTCTTTGACTTCATAGCCCTCAAGAAGCATCGCCTCTTCGTAAAGGAGGTTTCCGCATTTTTTGATCTCTTCCTCGTCGGTCAATTTGCTGATCGCTTGGAACAAAGGATGCTCCGCGTTGATCTCAAGGACTTTCACGGCCTTCGGCTTGCTTCCTTCTGGAGCGTCCGGCTGCTCGTCGAGCACCCTTTCCACGTTCATGGATAAGCCGTTTTTGGTCGTGATGCAAACCGGGGAATCCACCAGTTTGCTGGAGAAGGCGACTTCATCGACCTTTCCTTGGAGACCCTCTTTCATGTCGTCGAGGATGCGCTTGTTCTCCGCGGTGACGTCCTCAAGCTTCTTTTTCTCTTCTTCGGTCAGATCCTCTTTGTCCTCCGAAGCGATATTCTTGAAGGCGTGTTTGTCGTAATCCATGAGGGCCATGAGGGCGAATTCGTCGATCTCTTGGTCGCAGAGGAGGACATTGACACCTTCCTTTTTGTATTTCTC
>SFUB01000064.1 GCA_004561785.1 bacterium
GGCAAACCAAAGATAATAATTGTGGAAATGCCAAAGGAGGTGAGTATAATAACCTTCGCCGGGACGTAGCACAGCTTGGTAGTGCACTACCTTGGGGTGGTAGGGGTCACGGGTTCGAATCCCGTCGTTCCGACCAGGCAAACAAAACCCGCAATCCAGTGATGATTTGCGGGTTTTTCTTTGCAAAAAATGCCAATTTTATTAAATTGCCACTTCCGGAAACCGGCCTTGTCGTCCTACTTGGCGAATCTGGATCGGGGAAAACGACGCTTATAAAAGTATTGTCTCTTCTTCAGAGCCCTAATGAAGGGGAAATTTCATATGAGAACCAGCCCATCGCTCCTCGGAAAGAAGTCAGAAGAAATAACGCCTTCGTATCTCAGGAAGGCGGTTTGATTGAAGGCCTTGCCTGCTTTGACAGCCTCTCCTTGGCCTCAAAAAGCAAAGAAGACATATCAAAAGCACTGCAATAATAGGCCATCGGGCAAAGAACGCCGCAAAGTCTCAACGCTTTCTGGCGGAGAGAAACAAAGTTGCGCTATAGAGCATTGCTACTTGGACGGCGCGAACATCCTAATTTTGGATGAGCCGACCGAAAACTTGACGAGAAAACACAATATCGAATCTAGAGAGCATCATGGTGAACGCCACGGATTTTCTTCTTCCGTACTATGCGGATGGCATCACCAACGCAACCAGAAAAGCGACTTACTCCGGCTATTCCGATCAGATTTTATCAATAGGCTCAAAACCCGCGGCGGCAGGATGCGCATTGATCATGACGCTTATTGCCACCATCGCTTCTTTATGGAAAGTACTCAAATCGATACCGGGAAGTCCTCAAGGAGGGGTGATCCCAAAGTGCTTTGGCTTTTCATGGCATAAATCGAACTCCACAGCAAGCATGAAAAAAGGTTCCGCCGAAGCGGAACCCTTTCTTTTACATTGGCTTATTCGCCGAACTTCTTGATGTCCGCCCAACGTTGCTTGGCGTAGGCTTCGCACTTGGAGAGAAGCTCTTCCGCATGCTCGGGGTTCACGACCGGGAGCTGGGAGAAGCGGGTCTCATGCATGATGAAGTCGCGGAGTTTGCTGAAGTCAGGCTCTTTGCAGTCGATCTGCAGCGGGCTCTTGCCTTCCGCTTTGAGGCGCGGATCGAAGCGCCAAGTGGTGAAGTAGCCGCAATCGACAGCCATCTTCTCCTCCTTGATGGAGTTGACGAGGCCGCCTTTGATGTGCTGCTCCGCGCAGGGGCAATAGCAGAGGACGAGGGAAGGACCGTTGTAGCTTTCGGCTTCCTTAAGGGCCTTGATCGCGGCGGCGGGGTTGGCGCCGAGGGCGATTTGGGCGACGTAGACGTGTCCATAGGCCATGGCCATCAAAGCGAGGTTCTTCTTCGCTTCCTTTTTGCCGGAGGCGGAGAACTTGTTGATGGAGCCGGTCTGGGAGGACTTGGAACACTGACCGCCGGTGTTGGAATAGACTTCGGTATCGAGGACGAGGACGTTGACGTCCGCTTCGTTGGCCAAGACGTGATCGAGTCCGCCGTAGCCGATGTCGTAGCTCCAGCCGTCGCCGCCGATGATCCAAACGGACTTGTCGACGAGGTCGTTCTTGTAGTTGAGGATGTCCTTGACCGCCTCGTTCGCGCTGTTTTCAACGAGTTTCAGAAGCTCAGGGACGATCTTCTTCTCTTCGTCGCGGTTTTTGACGTTGGCGAGGTATTCGTCGATCTTGGCTTTGAGCTCAGGCTCGACGTCATCGGCCTTCTTGGCTTCTTCCAAGGTGGCGCAGATGGCAGAGAGCTTCTGATCGGTCGCGATCCTCATGCCGAAGCCGAATTCGGCGTTGTCTTCGAAGAGGGAGTTGTCCCAAGCGACGCCGTCTTTCCCGTGGTCGTTCACGAACGGGGTGAGCGGAGTGGAACCGCAGTAGATGGAGGAGCAGCCGGTGGCGTTGGCGACGAGCATGTCTTTGCCGAAGAGCTGGCTCACAATGCGGTAATAGGGGGCTTCGCCGCAGCCGGCGCAAGCGCCGGAGACTTCCATGTAAGGTTTCTTGAAGCCAAGGCCTTTGACGCCGTTTTCGATGGCGGCGGGGAACTGGTTGGCTTTGACAGAAACGCTGGAATAGCAATAGTCGGCGGCTTTCTGCTCTTCGCGGGCTTTGTGCGCGTCGACCATGTAAAGAGCGTATTCGGAAGCGTCCGCGCGTTTCTTGCCCTCTTTCTGGGCTTTCATGTCAGCGACCTTGTTGGCCTGGCACTCGGAGACGCAGAGGCCGCAGCCGATGCAGTTCTCAGTGGCGACGGTGATGCGGAACTTGAGCGACTTATCGGCGGCGCCGATCGCCGGTTTGAGATTGGACTTCACCACTTCAGGAGCGTTCGCGACTTCTTTCTCGTCGAGGAGGTAGGCGCGGATGGTGGCATGGGGGCAGACGAAGGCGCATTGGTTGCACTCGATGCACTTCGCTTGGTTCCAGACCGGAACCCTGTCGGCGATGGCCCTCTTCTGGCGGAAGGTGATGTTCTCGTTCATCGTCCCGTCGAGGAGCTCGTGCTTGGTGAAGGCGCTGGTCGGGAGTTCATCGCCGTCGAGGCGGTCGATGATCTCGACGTATTCGTCGTAATAGGTGTCACCGGAATCCGCGGTGGCGACTTTCTTCGCGGGGAGGTTGATCCATTCGGGATCGACGGCGATCTGGCGGAGGCCTTTCGGGCCGGCGTCGATGGCGTTCCAGTTCTGCTGGACGATCTCCATGCCTTTCTTGGCATAGGTCTTTTCAGCGAATTTCTTCATCCACTTCTCGGCTTCCGCGTAGTCCATGATCTGCGGGGAAAGTTTGAAGAAGGCAGCTTGGAGAGTGGTGTTGGTGTGACGGCCCATGCCGCACTCGGCAGCGAGCTTGTTCGCATCGATGACATAGAATTTCGCCTTTTTCTCGGCGAGGAGGTGCTTCATGCGGTTCGGCATGGATTTGACGAGAGTCTCGTCGTCCATGTTGGTATTGAGCAAGAAGGTTCCGCCTTCCTTGAGGTTGGCGATCATGTCGAACTTGAAGATGTAGGTGTCAAGGGAGCAGGAGATGAAGTCCGCGTTCTTGACGTAGTACTCGCTGTGGATCGGCTCTTTGCCGAAGCGGAGGTGGCTGCGAGTGGTGCCGCCGGCTTTCCTCGAGTCATACTGGAAGTAAGCCTGGGCGTACTGGTGGGTCGCGTCGCCGATGATCTTAATGGAGCTCTTGTTCGCGGAGACGGTGCCGTCGGAGCCGAGACCATAGAAGAGGCAGGAGGTGTAGTTCTGCGGGATCTTGAAGGACTCATCGACGGGGATGGAGAGGTGGGTCACATCATCCTTGATGCCGACGGTGAACCCGGTCCAGGTCTTCTCGGCGTTGAGGAAGTCATAGACGGCCTTGACGTCTTTGGGCTGGGTGTCTTTGGAAGAAAGGCCATAGCGCCCGCCGATGATCTTGATGTCGGTGCGGCCTTCTTTGGAAAGGGCGGCCAAAACATCGAGGTAGAGCGGCTCGCCCTCGGCGCCCATTTCCTTGGTGCGGTCGAGGACGGCAATCTTCTTGACGGAAGCGGGGATCGCTTCGGAGAGCAGTTTGCTGGAGAAGGGGCGATAGAGGTGGACTTCGACCAAGCCGACGTGTTCACCGGCTTTATTGAGGGTGTCCACGACTTCCATGGCGGTCTCATTGACCGAGCCCATGGCGACGATCACGCGATCGGCGTTGGGGTCGCCGTAATAAACGAAAGGGGCGTATTTCCTGCCGGTGAGGCGGGTGGCCTCCGCGAAGTATTTCTGAGCGATTTCGATGACATGGGAATAATGCTCGTTCTGAGCTTCCCTGCCCTGGAAGTAGATGTCATCGTTCTCCGCACCGCCGCGGGTGACGGCGTGGGAATGCGGGTTGAGAGCGCGGGCGCGGAACTCCGCGACCTTGTCCCAAGGCATCAGCTTCTTCCATTCTTCCTGGTCTACGAATTCGACGTTCTGAACCTCATGGGAGGTGCGGAAGCCATCGAAGAAGTGGCAAACCGGGGCGGAGGATTCGATCGCGACCAAGTGGGCCACGGGGGCCAAGTCGGCGATCTCCTGGACGGAGTTGGAGCAGATCATCGTGATGCCGGTCTGGCGGATCGCCATGACATCCTGATGGTCGCCGAAGATCGAAAGGGAGCGGGTAGCTAAGGAGCGCGCCGCGACGTGCATGACCGCCGGGAGCAACTCGCCGCACCACTTGTAAATGTTCGGGATCATGAGGAGGAGGCCCTGAGAAGCGGTGTAAGTGGTAGCCAGCGAACCGCCCTGCAAAGCGCCGTGGACGGCGCCGGAAGCGCCAGCCTCGGATTCCATCTCAACGACTTTCACGGTGTGCCCGAAGAAGTTCTTCTGGCCCTTGGAGGCGAAAACGTCCACGTTCTCGGCCATCGGGGAGGAAGGAGTGATCGGGAAAATCGCCGCCACTTCGGTGAAGTAGTAGCTCTCCATCGCGGCAGCCGTGTTGCCGTCGACGGATTTCATCGTCTTTTTGATTTCTGCCATGAATGCAAAATCTCCTTAACGGGGTTAGTATAGGAAGTTTGACTCCCCCAATCAATGTGGGAAAGAAAAAAGCCCCCTTAAGGGGGCTGCTTCGGATCCGATGGATGCGTTGACGAATATTTGTTAACTTAAATTACTTAATCTTGGCTTTCGCGCCCTTTTTGGCTTTGGATTTCGCGGCTTTTCTGCGTTCGGAAACCTCCTTGCAGACGAGCTTATGGAGAATCTTCAGATCCTTGTCCCCAAGTCGGAAAGAGGGGTCCACCAAGCCTCCCGCGGTGGTCATGCGCTTATAGACGAAGTCGGTGATTCCCGAGAATTCCTCCATGTCCTTTTTGCGCACGGCCGGAGTGGCGGGAGCCTTCTTTTTGATGGAGGGCTCATAGTTTTTGATGTAATCCTCGATCTGGGGGAGCAACTGTTTGCAGTTGATGGAAGGGTCCATCAAAATCATTGGGGAAAAAGGGAGCAGTTGCTGCCCAAGGGCGTCCGGATAGATGCCGATGGAGTTGGACAGCATGTCCAAGGAGATGTTTTTCCGTTTGTCCTTTTTAAGGGCACCCGCGATGCGTTGGGCCTGGCGTTTGGTAAGCTTGCTCATATTAACCAAATTATAGGGTGAAACGCCTAAAAGGCTAGGATGGGAAACGTTTAAAAGGGATCGGAGAACGAAAAAGCCCCGGGAAGGGGCTGGGCATCAAAGGGCGTAGATATGGAGGAACTCGTAGGCTTCGTTTTCTTCGTAGACCACGATTCTGAGCCCATCTCCTTCGCTCGTGAAGGTCTCATCGTCCTCACTGGAATACCCCAAGGTCTTGAGATAGGCCTTGTATTTCTTCGCGTAGGTCGCGTCGACCCCATTGTTCATGACGACGATGAAATAATAGGGTTCCCCTTCGTCCTCGCAATACCAGCCGTCGAAGCTGTTCCCGGAAGAGGCGAAATCCTCGTCGTTCAGATAAGGGATTTTCTTCGCCAATTCTTCGCCGTAGGCTTGCACCATGCTTTCGTAAGTGGTGTTAGAACCCATCGCGTTTTCCCATGTCGGACGGTCCGCGGGGTTCAATTTGGCGATCTCCGCCTCGAGGTTCCCCCTCAGCGTGGCATTCATCTCCACGGGGGAATAGTCGAAGGCGACCTGCTCCGTGCCTAGCTGATAGGAGAAATCCATGGAGACGATCTTCCCATCGCTCAACCCCATCGAAAGAGTGGAGGGATCGACGGTCAGGGGATTATAGATGTTGCCGATGGACTGCCCGATGTCGATGATGTCGCCATAGGAAACAAGAGCCCCGTCTTTGAGGGTCAGGACTTCGCTGGAAATCGAGAAGCCCGCGATCTCCGAGAGGGTCTTGCTTACGGGGGTCTTGTTCAAGGTGACATTATTCTGCTCATCGAAAGAGAATTGATACACCTTGCCATCCTTTTGGTAATAGCCCTTGCCTAAAGACTCCATGCGGTCAGTCAATTGATCGCCTTCCAGAAAGTAGGTCCCTTGCAGATAGAAATCCTCGCCTTTGACGGATTTGGTCGCGCGGGATCCCTCCCAAGCGGAATCCTTCTCCACGGAGGTGAAAACGGAATCGTCTTGGTTGAGGTAGGAGAGATACCCCTTTATTTCCTGATCGTGCTCCGAAGGGGTTTTCCTCGCGGCGCCGGAGATGATATTGGGGGTCTCTTGAACCCGGGTATCCGCGTAACGGTAGAAGTAATTCCCGGAGAAGCTGTCGCGAAGCATCCCGGTGGAGAAGACGAGTTGCGTCACCTTGCCGTCCACGACCTTCGCCTTCGCCTCTTGGACGAGCCAGGAACGGAAGGGGAGATGCTGGGTGAAGGAGACGGCAAGTCCAGTCACGTCCGCGCCGAGATAGGTGTAATACTCATCCTCTGGGGTGAGCTTCCGGAACTGATCGAGGCGCACGTCGCTTGCACCAAGGATCCCGAAATCGCTCCAAAGGGTGGTGGAAGAACGATGCACCTCTTCGTTTTTACCGTTGATCCCGATGATCTCAAGGTTCCCTTCTTCGTTGATCTTGTGATAGGTGATGGAGGTAGTCGCCCCTTCTTCGGAGACGTCGCTCACGCGGATGTAGTCACCATAAAGATCCACATTGGAGAACCCCTGGCGTTCAATCGAATTGGACTCATCGAGGTAGAAATTATCGTAGATGGCAGAGACGAACGAGGCGTTTCCGAAAAGATTGTCGGCCTTCCCAGAAAGGGAATCCTCGGAAAGGGAATAGACAGACAGGAAATCCTCCGCCGCCTTCAAAGAAGAGGTGCCGAGATTGGAGATCCTAACCACGCCTCCGGCCACGGTTACGTATATACCCACGCCCATATTGTCCAAACCTTGGAATTCCGCGACGAGGTCGCCGCCTTCCACGGTGAAGAGGATTCTCGCAATACCGGTGAAATCCAGCTGAGCTGAGAACAGGCCGATCAGGGTCTTATCCTTCGTGGACAAAGCTTTGCCTTCCTTTTCAAAGACGATTTCGCTTCGTTCGTAGGAGGAGAAGCGGTTCTTCGCGGAAAGGTCCCTCACGCCCTGGCCGGAATAATCCTCGTTGAAGCTCTGGCCCCGGACCTCGAGTTTGCCCTGATTCAGGGTGAAATCATAAGAGAGGGGATGATCTTCATAGGTTTTTAAAAGGATGGAGCCAGAATTGAGGTAACCCGTATAGCAATAAGAAGGGGTCACGATGTCCGTAAGCTCTTTATCACCCAAGACATAGGACAAGGAATAGTTTCCTTTCTTCATCTCATCGAGGACCTCATAAACTTTGTCCGAGATGGAAACGGGATTCTGTGAAGAAGAGGAGGATTCATCCAAAGAAGACTCCGAGGAAAAAGAGGAAGAAGCCTCCGAAGAGGAAGTCATCTCCGAAGAGCCCCCGTCCGAGGGATTCGGCCCGCAAGAGGCAAGCAGCGCAATCCCGGAAAGAGCCAAAATCAGTTTTTTAGTTTTCATTTTCATAAGTCCTCCTAAACCGCTTCATTGCTATCCCGTTAACTATACAGGATATCCAAGGTTTTAAGAAATTTTGGTTCTCCAACATTTCCTG